>NZ_JBNTJX010000018.1:0-40583 GCF_051195075.1 Halobaculum sp. EA56 | reverse complement strand
CGGTGAGACACACCCGGTTCGTCGGGTCCGACCGGAGCATCGGGAGGTAGCGCATCACGGGACCGCCCGAGAGCATCGCAAACGAAGATGTGCAAGTAGTTCGCCAGTGATCGTAACCCTTCCCTGTTTCCCAATTCGCCGCTTACGCTTGGGCGTCGCAACAGTATCTCGCGTAGTAGTCGAGTGCCTCCTCGACGATGCTGAGTCGGTAACTGACGAGCTCCCAGTTGCGCGCGGTGTGCTGGATGTCCCGTGTCTCCGCGGCGGTACTCGTGTCGGCGGCGAGCTTGCGTAGTCCCTCTGTGGAATCCACCCCGTACTCGTTTCGCCACTCCCTAATCTCATCTTGCAAATCGTCTTTCAATGCCACGAGCTCATCGCGGTCATTGTTGTCGATCAGGTCTCGCAGTGTCTGCAACCGTGAGTAGAGTGGATCGGAAGCGTACCTGGTCGTTTCTCCGTGCTCACTCTTCAAGAGCACGCTCAGCTCTTCGAGACGTTCGAGATGTTCTCGAGCCGTATCTTCCGAGACCTGTGCTTCTTCTGCAATATGGGCCACCGACAGCGGCTTTGAGGCGGCTTCTGCGACTGCCCGAACTCGGTCAATCGCGCTGGTCTTTGCTTGCCACGCCTCAACGTCCGAGGCGTCTTCTGCCATAGACTGACGTACGGGAGATAATTCAATAAAGCTACTCTGGTTGCTGCCGCTCTCTACGTCTGAGCTGATTACTCAAATAGTCTGCACAGAGCCGATTTCGGGCGCGGTCGCTTCGATGCCGGCTTCCTGAAGTTCAGTAGCAAACTGCTCGCAGCGGTCGCCGTGGTTCACGAGCACCGTGGTGTCCCGATAGGACTCGAGGAAGTTTAGCAACCCGTCGCGGTCGGCGTGCGCGGAGAAATCGTACTGTTCGACTTGTGCACTCACGGGCATCACTCGTCCGTCGATCTCGGCACTACCTGACTCGATGAGGTCCCTCCCAGGAGTTCCTTCGACCTGGTAGCCGGTCATCGTGATCTTGTTCACCGGATTGGACCGTATCTCGGGGATATAGGTCATAGCGGGGCCACCAGACAGCATTCCACTGGTGGTGATGATCGCGGCCTTCTGATCGGTAATGCGTTTGCGTTGCCCATCGCGACCGGTGACGAATCGGGCGTGCGACTTCGCCCGCCGAAGCGCGTCGGCGTCGCGGACGAATTCGGGGTATTGTCGCAGCATCTCGGTGACTTGCTTGCCCATCCCATCGACGTAACACGGAATGTCGTACTCGTCGCAGATGAGCAGCATCTCTTGTGTCCGTCCGATGGCGAACGCCGGGACGACGACCGTACCCCCCTCCCAGAGCGTCGTATTGACGCTCTGTGCGAATTGTTCTTCGACGTTGACCCGATCCTCGTGTTCCACGTCGCTGTACGTGCTCTCACAGATGACGACGTCTGCGTCAGGTCGGGCCGTGGTTCCTGTGACGAGACGCTGATCATCGGTATGGAAGTCGCCAGTGTAGAGAAGTCGGGTGTCCCCGTCGTCAATGAGGACGTGCGCGCTCCCGGGAATGTGGCCTGCGTTGTAGAACGTGATTTCGTGTCCCGCGGCCTCAAACGTCTCCCGGTAGCCGTGAGTTTTCGAGACTTCTGTGACGCGTTTGACGTCGTTCTCGGTGAATGGGCAGTTGTACGTCCCGCCGTGGAGTTTGAGCGTGTCGCGTGCGAGCGTTAGTGCGAGCTCGTACGTTGGTGGTGTCCAGTGGATTGGTGGTCGATTGTTCCCCGAGAGGAGTGCAGGAATTGTACCGACGTGATCGAGATGGCCGTGAGAGACGACGACCGCATCGGGCTTCGGAGTCTCCACCGGAAATTGTGGGGGGTTGCCAGTCAGCATACCAAAATCGAGAAGAAGAGAGTTGTTCACGAGGACAGCGCTTCGGCCGACCTCGCGAGCACCCCCGAGGAGCTGAATATTCATCGTCAAGATTACCGTCTCGAGAGGTTTCGATTCATCGGTTTGGCCTTAGCTAGCGGAATTTGCGTAAGCTCCTACCTACCACCATAGTGGCATCTTCGTGTCATGAGGCCACTGACCCCCTCGTGCCTATCTGAAATACGATGGGTTGGAAAGCATCCCTACTCAAGACCACCATCGGTACTCAGCGGTGTCGTGATCGAGGATCCTATCACATAAGAATCAGATGTCCAAGTCCAGAAATATTACCAGGATTCGGACGTCTGGGCACGATGAACGGGATGTTGTGCACCATCTCAGTATCAACCGCGGACTCACACCAGAATAGCGGCAGCCTTGCGATACAAAATCTGCCCCCTGGGCACGTTCTACTGTTCTATTTTGGCCGAAAGAGAATTCTGAAACGATTTCAGAGCAAGAATATCCTGTCTGTACGTCACCTGTCACGGCCCGAAAGCACTCTATAGACTCTCTCACTATTTCTTAGGACTCTAAAACACTCGTGTGAGGTTACTATTAGACACAGGTATGGGGTGCCATTAGAGGCCTATTCGGTTGATTGGTGTTGGAGTGAGTGGTGGCGGTCAGAGGGCGTTACTGGTCACATTTTGTACCAGTCTATAGCGGGTGAGGAGGAGAGTGTTAGTCGGTGAGTCTGGTCTCGATGTCGCGGTGAGTGGTGATGGGGTATGGAGCGTTCGGGTTGGTGGTGAGGAACTGGTTGCGCAGCTGGCTGATTGAATAGTCACCCGTGATGGGCTCGGTGACGTTGAAGGTGGCACGGGTCGGATTTCGCTGGTGGTGGGCGTTGAGGAAAATCCGTGCTTGAGTGCTGTTTCTGAGAACGTACAGATGGTCCGTCTTCGTGTTGAGTGGCTCGAAGTTGCTAATGTCTTCGTCGACAAGAACGTCTGCGACGCAGACGAGTTCGTCGTCGCTGTTGAACGCAGCAGCGTCAACCGTGTTGTCTGGGAGCCGGCCGAAGTACGGGGCGATGACGTAGCTAACATCGTCTCGTTGGCGGAGGAAGGCTACGGTGTCTCGCAGAGCGGCGTTGTGTCTGAGGGTCGATCCATAGACAGCGAGGTCATCGATGTAGAGGGACACGGGGAGTTTATCGCGGGCAGTGTCCGTGAGGGAGTAGTATTGCCGCCGGCTGAGCGCAGTCGTGTTGATGAGGTCGTCGAGTCGGTCGGCGTCGATGTTCGAATTGGTTGTGAGCGTACTCAGGAGACGTCTGGTTGTTTCCTGGAGGTAGGTAGGCCGTCCTCCAACTCTGATCAGTTCGAGCAGTTTGAGCAGTTCGTTCTCTGTTGTTGGGTTCTGTAAATCGACGAGTTGGTTGATGGCCTCGGAGAGTTGGTGCCCAGTTGGTGTTTCGCGTGCAGCGACCGGTGCAGGCAGTGTGAAGAACATCTGGGTAGTCGAGTCTCGATGCTGCTTGAGAACCGCTGGGTCGTGACAGGAGAGGGCGTTGTAGTAGTTCCCATAGTCCTCCTGGCAGGTACGGCAAAGCCACAGTGATCCGTCTTCGCTGATCGTGTGGTCGCTTGCGGCAGGCCGAGTTCGATCGCTCCAGAGATGGGAGTCAGTGACACCAGCCACAGTGTAGGGCTGTGCGTTGGTTCGTGCGTTCGCGAAGATGTCGTCGACGTGGGAGTCAGGCTGCTCGCTATCGGCTGGAGCGACAAACTGCTGTAAATTGTCGATTTGGGTGAACTCGAACCGTTCTACGAATGACGGGTGAGGACTGCCATCAGGTACCTGGAGGACAAACGGGAAATCTTCGCCAATCTCGATGTCTGGATGCTGTTCTGGATCGATTCTGACATCGGGGAGGTACCGTACATTGAAGGAGTCGACGACTCTTGACCTGGCGTCCTTCGTCATAGGGAATGAGACCCCGAGATGGAGCGGCAGTTCGTCGATCTGGGGAGCGTTGAACAATTCGTAGTTCGGGAAGGGGTTGTTCGGTCCGATCGTAGGCGGGTTGTTGATGATGAGCGACGCTGACGTGGCGTCCGAGTCGGCTAGAAGGTCGCTGTAGACGCGCCAGCCGATGATGCTTCCGAGGACGGCTTGGCCGGTCTCTGAGAGGTTGCTGAGGTTGACGATGACGTAGTCCCGCTGTCCGAGGTCGGTGATGTTGAGAGGGGCGTGTTCGATGTTGCGCAGGGCGTCAAGCGAGGGTGGGAAGGTTTCCTGGAGGTAGCTGCGGAGGGTGTGGGCGTCGCTATCTGCCGTGTAGTCGGTGATTTTCGTTGGGTCTTGAATCCGGTTCTCGGCGGCCGCCTGCTTTTGTAGGGCAGCTATCAACTCGGCGAGTGATGCTTCCGGCGGGTTGCGGCCAGCGGCGAGGTAGTCAGCGAGCCAGTCGAGGTGCTTTGCTTGCTGGTCCTCAAGCCGATCGTCGCCCCGCCACATCGAAAGCGGATTGATGCCTCGTTTATCGAAGTGGTTCGCGGCGTGGTACGTGTCGACTGCTCGCTCCATGCTTAGCCCACGACGCGAGATGACCGGAAGTGCAGGAACGGTTTCTGGCGGGTCAAAGTAGTAGAACGTGCGTTCGTCTTCGAGATCATTCTGGGCGCTGTATCGAGCGAACGTCTGGACGAACAGCCCATCGTAGTCGAGAACGACGAAGGGGCCCTGAGCGTTGGAGTCGAGCTGGCCAGTCAGCACAAGTAGCGTGTTCAGCACGTCTTCGGCCGTCATTGCAGCGTGTGCGAATCGAATCGGCTCGCCCAGTGGCACCGTAAGCTGTCTCTCGGTTTCCTCGTATGTTCCGAGTAGGAGCCCGTCGTCCGTGTCGTAATACGCACGCGGGTCACTTCCTGTGTTTCTCGCGCTATCGTCGCCGTCACTCATCGGTTGCCACCTCGATTGAGCGGGTTGTGGAGAGAGAACGGATACCGGCTTGCCAGAGCTCCTGGTGCTCGAACGTGCGGCGCCAGAGACTGGGTCGATCCGTTGATTCCTTTCGATTCGGGAAGCTCTCGAAGTCGATGTAATCAGGGGCGTTGAGGTGCTGCATAGTACATCTGAGGTCCGCAATAGTTGGACAGTGCCAGTGAGTCGCCGCCCCCAGAACATCCAGCGCTTCCAGCTTCCGAAAGTTCCGGCGGGTTGCAGCCGCGTTACCGCTTCGCCGCTGTACCTCAACGGCGTGCTGGAGGAGCCCGCCGTCGAAGCCGACCACGTCCAAGGTGCGGTTGCGGTACGCATCCAATCCCAGATCCACGAGGGTGAAATCGTCGAGACCCACATCCGCAAGGGAGACTCTCGGAACGGTTTCGTTGGTGAGCGTGACGTCCCCCAAGGTGTTCCCTGCGTTGCCGGTGAGTTGATCGAGTTGGTCAAGCGGGATGTCGGCCGCCGTTGGCGTGTCGATGTGGTCGAGGCCGTAGCTCGCTGCTGTCTCCTCTGTCATCGTGACCGCGGACGGCTCGAACCTGGCCAAGGGGATATTCTCTGGTCTGAGACGGTGGATGTCGTAGTATTCCACCGTCTCGTCGCAGCCGCACGCGTCCTCAATGGCTTCGGCCATTTGAGCGACCCCGACACGGTGTGCCGTCGTTTCGTGGGGATGATCTTCCGCGTAGCCTTCGTGCGTGATGCCACCGTAGCGCGGGTCACCATACTCGTCGCCAGTGTTCGTGGGTCGTGACGTGTGACTAACAGATGCAGCTGTGAGCCGTTTCCGAACTGAGTAAGGAACCTCGTAGTAGGTTCCCTTCAGTTCGTCAACCTCGGTGAGAAACCCGTTAGATTCGAGCTTTTCCAGGTCGATGTCCAGTCGGTTGCCCTTGCTATCAGCCGATCGACCGTCGAAGTCCCCCATCGACTCTGTCAGATCGTAGTCCTCGATCAGCCGCCCCATCGCTAAGGTCAGCCTCGTTAAGAACAACTGTTCGTCTCGATTTAGCGTGGGGAAGTCTGTTGGGTCCGCAAGCAGTGTGACATCGTGAACGGATTCAGCTTGCTTTGGTTCAGTGACTACGGCCCGATGTGCCTGCTCGCGCGCAGTCTTCATCACTGATGCATTCCGGGGAACACATTCATCGGCGTCGACAGCCCCAGCGTATCCTGTTGCGGATCCGGATGCTTCCGTCGGATCAGTCGTCGGTCGGTACGACGCCTGCGTGTTGAGCACAGAGATGTACGCGTCCCAGAGATGCGTCTGATCTTCGTCCGGCAGGGTCGTGTACAGTGGAGTGTACGCTGGCTCAGTTAGCCTATACTCTACTTCATCCGTTTCAGTGTCTGGAGGGTGGCGCTGTTCAACAGCGGCATCGAATCCATCGTCAATGACGTTCTGGGTTGCTTCGATCGATGAAATTGCTGTCGAGGGTCGATGTGGAGCAGGGATGACGTCGCTGACCGCTGAATAGAGCTCAGCCGCCGTATGGTAATTGTCTATGTCGAACTCGGGATGGGCGCGAACCGCGTCAACGATGTTTGTTAGTCGCTTATCCGGCGCGACGCCCCCATGGGCGACAGTGTCTCGTTCTGCCCCGATGCTGTTGGTTTTCGTCCCGTAGCAGCAGCCATAGACCTGTTTATGGTTCTGTGAGGCAAGTGTAGTCGTTATTTCGTTCTTGATTTGACCACACTGGTTCAGCGCCTGTTGCGTGAACTGCTCGCTTCGGTGTTGGTAGTACGTGTTTACGAGCTTCGCCCAAGACACCGACGCGTAGGCTTCAAGCTGCCGTTCAAAGAGACCGTATGGAATGTGTGCGATGCCGTTGGCGATCTCGATTTGTGGAAGGTCCTCAGTGGTTTCGTGCTCGCGCGGCGTCGCCGCACATCGGAGTGAGATTTCTGCCGCGTTGAGGTAGATGTACTCACTATCGACCTTCGTGACGGGTAGTTCGTCACTGGAGCCGGAGTGTCGATACGCATCATCGACGAGGAGCGTGCTTGCGAAGCGACGGCGAGTCGCGGGCGAGACCTCTACGAACAGTTGCTTGGAGTTGGCAACGTGGTACCGCCGCACGAGGTCGCCAAATCCGGACAGCCCTGGATTTTGCCACAGTGGCCAGTACCGCATTTCGCGGGCGTAACTGTCGGCCGTAAATGCGGACCGGTCGGTAGTGCCGTCGAAGGCACGCGTGCGTTCGATGCAAATGGTTCCGAGCGCACTGAACAGTGCGAGCTCGGCCCAGTCGTTTATTACACTGTCGCGGACGTAGGCGGCAGAAGGGTGTTTTACCTGGAACTTGTGGTCGTAACTGGCTTTGAGATAGTCGTCAAGTCTGTTCAACAGGTCTTCGGTACTCGTGTTTGCTGTCGCTTTATCGAACAGCCTGATGAGGTCGTCTGTGGCTGTGTGCGCAGCTAACAGCAATGAGAGCGTTTCGTTTGCTTTTGTCTGAGGTGAGTCGGCCATTTCGATATGGACGTCACTATCGGTGTGGTTCGTGACGCTGAATCACTCAGTCGCCGAGAGTCAGGTATTAGGGGCTCTCGGTCTTCCTCCCGACTGGGCACGCCGTTTGCGGCGGCGGCCCAGACGAGCGACTGCGTGATTCCGTCACGCGCTACGCTTGCGATCCGCAGGGGCCGCGTTGTTGGGTGGATCTGGCACGCGGCCTCCTTCCGCACTCAACTGTAGTCGGTGCGCCACGGATAAACCCTACACGTGAGTTAACCCTGTCCCACTTCTAACCAGAATCAGAGAATACCGAGTAGCGAATCTTCTCTGAGCGGATTTACCGACACTTATCCCTAGATAACTCCTGACAATATCCTGCGCGGGTCGCCCGCAGAAACGGGCCGGTGTAGGAGCACCGAACCCGCGTGCTGCCAGCTATGACAGCGACCGTACCTACGAGTCTTCGAGAGAAAAAACGCACCGTCTCTGAGAATCGTGCTGTGGAACCAATTGCGACCAACGACGGGGGGATGGAACGTGTTGCCGAATGACTATCCCTCCAGCGCAGCCACCGAACAGGTAGCCCATGTGTTTCATGCGCTGGCCGAGCCGAGGCGGCTCTATGCGATTCGGTACCTGAGTTCCTTCAATCCGGGAGCTGAGGTTGATTTGCAGCGGATTGGTAAGTCGGTTGCAGGACAGGAGCGTGACATCGCTCCTGAGGACGTTGACAATCCAGCGTATAAATCGGTTCGGGAGGCCCTTCATTCGCATCATTTGCCAGCCCTAGACCAGTGTGGGGCCATCGAGTACGGGGGAGATAGGACTCCCGTCACGGTTCGACCAGAGTTGCGGTTTTACAGCGCGACCGTCTCTCTGGTTGCAACTTGGATTCAGTTCGAGTGACTGCCGAGTAGCGGTCAAACTCTCTGGTAACCGCATAGGGACTATGCGGTTTTTCGGGACTGTAGCCACAAAAATGGCTATAGAGCCCTTCTCAACTCTGTTTTTGCTATAGCTCCCGCATAGGGCGAATGTCGAAATATCCCTCTCTCCTAAATCGAGATGCAGACGGCGTGTCCATCGTTGATTCACACACCTGGGATGGGCCAATACTCATCAGCCGTCTGCTTCCATTCATCACATGACTCGATCCTCAGAGAATACTCAAGACCAACTCCCATCGCATAGTCCACTCCTCGCAGTCACAGAAGACGAGCGAGTGAGAGAGCGGATGAATGAACTTAGAGAGGACAATGAGTACGACACGCCCATAGAACCGTTTAACGAAGCAATCGAGGACGTGTTTTTCGACGAGTGAGATGGTTTCGGATACACCAAACCGATGTGTCTTCTGTAGCAGGGTTGCCGAATCAGCCGGTCCTGTCGGGTTCGAAGCTATTGAGAAACCAATCTGGGTCTGTGAGGTCTGTATCAGCCGGCTTGCCGAAGCACAGTCGACCCGTGACAAGACGTTTATCGACGTCCTGATCGAGGATGTCGCCACGCTCGACCAACGGCCAGAGTAGACGACAGCGCTACACCGGGAGAGCAAGACACAGATTCTCAACTTCGGGCGCGAGCGAAATTACCTGAGCCTTCCGCTGCAATTCCTGACGCCGATCTTCAATACGCTGTTCAAGCTTGTTGAGGCGCTCCTGCTGGCCGCGGATGGCGATGTCCATGTTCGAGCCGGCCTCTGCCTTCCGCTCGTAGTCCTCGATGAACTCCTCGATTCGCTGCCGTTCGGCTTCAGCATACTCCTCGAGATCGTCCAGTTCCTGCTGAGTTTCTTCGCGACGTCGCTCGTGCAGCTCCTCTCTCAAGGATGTGACCCGCTGGCTGATGTAGCGATTAGCGGCTGCTCGCAGCTGGTCCTGACTCTGGATCAGGGACCTTACGCGGTCTGCATCGGGTGAACCTTTGACGCTGTCTCCCTGGACGACACGTTGGCCCAGTCGCTGTCGCGGATCCTGGTGTTGAACATCGACGTACACTGGGATCATGTCTTCGCGAATGACTTCGCCTGTTCCGTCCTCGAACTTCACGCGGTAATTGTAGGCAATCCCCGGTTCATCGACGAACGGGAGAAGTTTCAGACCAACATCGCCCTGCTCGCTATCCAGTACCTGCTGCATGAGTCGCTGGACTAACTCATCGTCAGGGGAGACGTAGTCGATACCGTCGTGATCCATCGCAAAGTCACGGCTGAACGTGAACGGCCCGTACTCCTCGTCAGTTCCCTGCTGAAGTGAGCGAGGTAGCTCGGCCCTGTAGAGATTGCTTCCGGCCTTCTCGACGTCCCCACCAAGCGCCTCGACGCCGCGTTCGACGAACTCGTGAATGTCGGCCTCGGTCCCATAGACGTCTTCGGACTCGTCCATCACCTCCTGGATTTTCTCCCTGCTCTCCTGGTCGAACGTGCTCGTGTCGATGAGGCTGCGTTCGTACCACTCCTGGAGGGTGCGCTGGCGCTCGTCGATGAGCTCCTCGAGTTCCTCCTTGGTTGCACTCGCCGGTTCGTCGTTCTGGATGGACTCCATGATGAGTGAGTCCACGTCGATGTCATCGAGCATCCCCAGAACGTCAGCCGTGTTGCCGAGTTTGCCGCGGATATTCTCGACCTTGTTCTGGAGCATCTCGAAAATCTCGCCCTCGCGGGTATCCTCGAACGTGAAGTTCCAGACCTTGACCTCCTTTTCCTGCCCGTAGCGGTGAAGCCGACCGATACGCTGCTCGAGGCGGTTCGGGTTCCACGGCAGCTCGTAGTTCACCATGATGTGGCAGCTGTGCTGGAGGTCGATCCCTTCGCTCGCTGCGTCGGTTGCGAACAGCAGACGGGACTGGCCGTGGTTGAACTCTTCCTCGATACGTGCTCGCTCCTCTTTGTCGACGTCGCCGTGGATGACGAGGATCTCATCAGCCCACGGTTCGTCCTTGACGAGGTCGAGGAGGTAGTCCAGCGTGTCGCGGTACTCGGTGAACAGCAGGAGCTTCTCGTCCGGTTGCTCCTCGAGCAACTGCTGGATGTAGCGCCGCACTTTCTGAGCCTTGGAGTCAACTGAGATGCCCTCGGCCAGCGAGACGAGATCGCGAAGCGTTTCGATCTCTTCCTCGAGTTGCGCGTCGCTCTCGGTGACGGTTAACGCGGAGAGTTCCTCCTCGGCCTGTTGTTTATCCTCTTCGTCGAGGTCTTCGCCGTCGAGGTACGCGGACGCTTCTTCGGAGAGACTGGTGGAGGTCGACTGCTCGTCGACGAGGTCGCCCAAGCGTCGACTCAGGGTCGCCTGGATGGCACCGATACTGCTGACGAGCCGCTTCTGCATGAGTGCCATCGCGAAGCCGACCGCGGGCTCGTTCAGTTTCTCAGAGCGGTTGTAGACGTTCTGGACGTAATCAGTCACAGCGCGGTAGAACTGCCGTTCCTCGTGCGTCATCTCCACGGGCACCGTGTTGACCTCGCGGTCCGGGAAGATGCGTTCGCCGTCATCGTCGTACAGCGTCTGTTTCCCTCGACGGATCATCACGCGGTCGACGGCTTCCTTCGAGAGATCCTGGTCTTCGGCGACGAGGAACGGGTCGATGTATTCGACGAGCGACCGGAACGCTTCGCCCTTGCCGTCGTGTGGGGTCGCGCTGAGCAGCAGCAGGGAGTCGGAATTGCCGGCGACCCGTTCGACCATCTTCGACGTCTTGCTTGGCGACTCGCCGCGCTTGGCGGCCTTGTGCGCCTCGTCGACCACCACGACGTCCCAGAACGCCTCCTCAAGAGCAGGCTGGAACTCGTCCTGCCGGAGGAAGGCCTGGCTCGTGACCATCCGCTGGTGGTCCTGATCCCAGATGTTGGCCTCCTCGCCAAGCCGGCGGCGTTCGCCCTCGACCCACTGCCGGTCGGCCGGCGTGAGGTCGATGTCGAAGAAGCGGTCCATGTCCCGAATCCACTTCTTCTGGAGATGGGCAGGGACGACGAACAGGACGCGGTCGGCGCGGTTGCGAGCGGTGAGTTCCTTGAGGATGAGGCCCGCCTCGATGGTCTTCCCGAGGCCGACGTCGTCGGCGATGAGCGCCCGTTGGCGAAGTTTCTGCATCACCCAGTTGACTGCGGCGAGCTGGTACGGTTCGAGGCGGACCAGTGAGTTCGAGATACTCAGCAGCTGGCCTTGTTCGTGGGCGATCTGAAGCTGGAGCGCCTGGGAACGCAGGTCGAACCACTCAGCAGAGACCGCCTCATGGTCGGGATGTAGTTGGTCAGCTGATGCCGGACCAAGTTCGCCAAGCTGGTCGCGTTTCGGCTCGATTTCGACGTCGTCGATGCAGACGGTCTTCACGCCTTCCTCCTCGACGTACGCCCGGAGATAGTCGAGATCACCGACCGAGTAGGTCTTGATGACCTCGGCAGCGGTACCGTTCAGGAGGATTGCATCGCCGGACTCGAAGTCATTCATGAGTGGCTCACTCTTGCGTTATCGTGACGAAGTTCAGGATGAACTCCTGGGGGAGGACACCACCATGGTAGAAGCGCGCGTCCGGGAGTCCTTGGTTGCGGAAGCGCTGAATCGGGTCAGCGAGGGCGCTGATCTTCGTGTCGTCGTCGAGATAGCCGAGGTGGGCGTTCTCATCGAGTAAGACGCCGGGCGCATCATCACCAAGGTTCGATCCGGCGACCCAGCGACGGGTCACTTTCTCGGCCTCGTCTGGCGGGTGGATGTCGTCGATGTCGACGCTCTGCGGGAGGGAGACGAAGCCGTGGTCGGCCAGGATGTACGCACGATCCCACTCGCCCTGGTCGAGCTTTTCGCAGATGATGTCTGAGATTTTCTCGATGCGATCGCTGAACAGCGCCTCGAAGTCGGTCAGTTCCTCCTCGCCGGCCTTGTCGAGATCGTTCCAGTAGTAGGCGACGCGCGTGCTGGACCAGCCCGACTGCTCGTCCTCGCTCTGCATGATGTAGCTCCAGCCGTCGTCCTTCAGCAGCTTCTCGCGCTGGTAGTTGGTGATCTTGCGACCGTTACGTTCGGGGACGAGTTCGCCGTCCTCCAGTTCGATGTTGAAGCTGAACTTGCTGCCCGGCGTGAGCGCTGCCTTCCCAAATTCGGTATCCGAAGGAAGCGTTCCGACCCAGGCGTTCTCGTCTACCTCGAGGCTCGGAAGTTCGCGGCGGACAGACTCAGCTAACTCGTGCGCGAGGTCGAAGCGCAGCGCGTCGACGATGAATAGCGCGACGCTCTGCCCACTCTGGAGATGTTCGCTCTCCTGGTCGAAGAACTGGTGGGCGTAGTTTTCGCCAACGAACGGCGAGCCTGCGTCAATCTGGTCGACGACGAGGTCGGCGAGGTCGCTGAGGTACTCGAGGTAACGCGACTCAGTCAGTGACGTGCGCAGGTCGTCGAGCGTCGCCGTCGCGGGGTGCTCCTCGGGCAGCGCAGTCTCGGGTTCGCCCGAGATGATGAGGTTGAAGACGGCATTGTCGATCTGCCAGGTGCCGCCGTCGACATCGCCGTAGAGGTCAACGACGTCGGTCGTGTCGCCGCGTTCCTCCCACGTCTCGAGTTCGTGCGCGAGGTTTGCGACTTCGACGGCCTGCTCCCAGACCTGCGTCCACGGAACGTCACCGTAGGTCGTTTCGAGACGCTGGTGGCGCTTCGACGCCTGACTCGCGCACGTCCCGTACTCGCCGTCGTGGAAGGCCTGCGTCCACTCGTCCCAGAGTTCGTGTTCGAGCGAGGCGTCGACGGGACAGTCGGCGAGCTCCCACGGGTCGTCGTAGGTACGCAGGACGTCGTGCCAGAAGCGAGCATCAGGGTCGAGGTAGACGTGCGCCAGCTCCTCGGCACGCACGGAATCGACCTTGCTGAGCAGCGACTGGAGTTCGGGCCGCGAGATTCCGAGTCCTGAGCTCGGTTCAGGCCGGTACTCGGCGTCGAGGAGCGACTTCTCGAGGCCTTCTTCGACGAGCCATTCGGCGACTGCCCAACGACGGGTGCGCGTCACGAGTGCGTTTTTGTTGGTCTCGCCCTCGACGGCCGTGACACCCTTTTCGACAAGCAGGTCGCGAATCTTCAGCAGGTCGTCAGAATCGTCGGGTAGGTTCTCGGCACCGTGTTCGAGGACGAACTGCACTGGGTCGTCATGCCCGTCGAGCACGATCTTCGTCTGGAGGCCTTGGAGCGTCGGCAGGCCGCCCTCGCCGTTGAGTTCCTGAAAGAGCGTCTTGGCGACCTGTTCGCGGTCTCCCTCGTCGGCGTCCTCGTAGGCCGTGCGGATCGACGCCGCCTGTATGCGATCGTTCTCAAAGCAGCGTGCCGCGAGCTTGCCGATGTGCGCCTCGACGACACCACCAGTGTTCTCGACATCCTTGAACCAGTCCACGTCGTCGCTGTGCGCCTGCGGCACGTACCAGACGGTTCGGTCGCGTGGCGCGTCGGCGCGTAGCTCAAGTGGTGTCTGTTCGGCCGCGTGGAACTCACAGCCCAGCGAGTGGCTCACGCTCTCGACGACGTCGCGAAGGTAGCCACCGTCGTCCCACCAGAGCACGACCGGATCCTCGTCGGCCGCCTCGTCGATGGCAGTCTCGATGGCGTCTTCAGCGCACTGTGGCAGGGTCTTCGTCGCAGGCATGATTACAGGACATCTTCGTCGACAGTCTTCGGAACAATCTCGGCGTCGGCAAGTGGCGTGATGTTGATCTCGACGCCGTGCTTACGGTTCGGCTGATAGCCAGCAGTCGTAATCTCTGAGAGAGCGCGGTCGGACCAATCAGAGGGGATGCGCTTGTCCACAGCTTGGCAGCGGTCGTCAATCTCCTCGGCCAGCGCCTTGAATTCAGCGAGCGGCGGAAGGTCATCGACCTTCTCGACATCTTCTTCGTCGGCCATCTCTTCCAGATACTCCTCATCGACGATCGAGGAGTCATCAAGCCCCATTGCCAGTGAGGCGAGCAGGCGTTCGTCTTCAGTTAGAGTGTCGTACGGCTGACCGTCCTCATCGAGCAAGTCAGCACCCTCGCGCTCGAAGTAATAGGTCATGAACAGGATACCCGTGCTGGAGTAGTGGTCAGACCCTTTGAGCCGCCAGTTGAAGTAGTCGAACAGGTCGGCTAAATGTGCCTCGACAGGTTCGTCAACGGGTTTGGCGTACTCCTCGCAGGCACGCTCGAGTTCTTCGAGAGCGTCGATCCACTCTCCGCGCCACTCGTCTACGGTGTTCCAGAAATTATCTGAGAATGTGTCTTGGAACCACTCTTCGCTGTTGCGTTCGTGTAGTTCCGCCAGCGTTTCCACGCGCTTCCGGGTCTCCTCGCGGAACGTGGCGACCTTTGGGGCTAGTTCCTCTACGCGTCGGCGGTCCTCATCATCGAAGTCCCGTTCACCAGTGCTGCCCAGTTCCTGAATCACGTCCTCGAAGACGCTAATCTGGTTAAGTCCACTCTCGCAGCGCTCGTACTGCTCGGCAGCCTCAGCCTGCTCACTCGCGGAGAGCGAGTCGTCGCTGCGGCGGCGATTCGCGGCGCTACGACGCTCGCGCAGTTCGGCCTTCCGCGGTTCGAGGTACTGGTTCGTGAGGCGGTCGAATAAACCCGAATCGAGGCTGTGGTAGTCAACGAAACATGCGAACCCTTCACTAGTCGAGTCGGCAAGGAGACGCTCAGTGGTTAGTCGCCAGAGAATCGGCGTGTTCTCCATCGCGTTGACATGATAGTCAAACAAGTCGTTCTCAATAAATGCCCGGAGGTTCGGGTAGGCTTCCTCGGTGGCGGACTCGGCACCGAGGATGTCATCCACCTCAACCAGACGATCCTCTGCGTACTCTCCGTATACGTCCTCAAAGCACTCGACAACCCGGTCGAGCATATCGGCCTGGCCGTTAACGCCGTAGACCGGGATAATACCGTCGTCTTCCTCGTGGACGGCCTCCATTGCAAAGTGGTGGACAAGATCCTTGACCTGCTCGTTGATGTTGTCGGGGACTTCGGGAACTGATTCGGGATCGGGGACCTCACGGTCTTCGGGAGATTCAGAAGTACGAAGGAATATTTCCCGTCTTATTTGCTCCCGAGTTTCCCCACTAATATCCAAGATATTATAGATGGTCTCGTCGATCTCTGAAGATATTTCTTCAAGTTTCTTCTTTTGGGCCCTCGATGATTTCTCGTGCTTCCTTGCAGCCTCTCGAAGGGTTTCCCTCGGTTTGACTGTCACAGCTGACTGATCTATCTCTGTATCATCTCTGTGTGGATGTTCCGTGTACTCGTCAATTATTTGAGTTCTTTGGGGCAATAGGCTCGGACCAATATAGTACGGACTAGTAGGGGTATAGCTTCGCTGTAGAACCTTCTGATTGAACTGTTTCTTGGCCAACTTTTCCAATTTCGAGGATTCTTCCAACTTGCGGCTCCATGGTATCCTACCGATTTCGCCAACGTTCCAGTGTCGTCCGATAGTTAGACCCAACACTAATCCCGTTGTCAAGTTGCTATTCGCGTAAGAGAGAACCTTCCAAGTATCCCTCTTCGGGATGAACACCATCCCAGTGTCACTGAATATTGACGACGAATTCAGGAACCCAAACCTCCGTCCGGTTTCTTTGATTCGGTTGAACGCTAGCGCTTCTCTGAAGTAGAATTCAGTATTTTGTGGCCGGGAGGATGTAGTACGTTTGACTTCTTTTCCGTTCTCACCCCAATAGACGGTATCACTGACCTGAGGAAGGACCCAAGCGTCTGTCCCTCCCTTTGCGAAGGGAATCCAGTCCTCATAGTTTGGACTTTCCCAAAACGCACGAACGAACCTATCATTTGCCCCTGTTTGGAGACCAACCTTCGTTGTCCCTAAGCTTTCCCGACTTACACTGGTGTTTTCAGAATCGAACAGTATTTCTGAGGTATATAGTTCCCGAACTTCTGGTGGTAACCAGTAGGAAAGCGGCATTCCTGGTACTTTTGAGAACTCTTCCGTATCGATTGAATAGTGTCGCGTTATTCCGCTTTCATCAACTCTGTTCAAGTAGGCTGCATCTAGGAATGCACGTTCCTTCTTGTCAGTTTCCACGTCGTGAAGACGGAAGAACTCTCCTTCATGTCCTGTCTCATCAGTCTCGGTCTTCCGGACTACACTCCCGACAGTTCGAACTGTCGCATTATCTAGCACTCCAATCCCATATTCTGCCAAAAAGTCGAACTTCCCTCGCTCCCCTACGAAATCCTTTCTGAAGTCTTCAAAACTACTCTTATACATAAACGTCCGTGGAACGAGCATTCCTGTTCGACCATTCTCAGTACATAGGCGGTTACATACTTCGAAGAAATTGATATAGAACTCAGGCTTGTATTCGTATCTCTCCCGAACATATTCTTTAACCGAACTTGGCATCCGATTTCTCGATCCATACGGTGGGTTCATTAGTGCCACATCGTAATCCTGAGCTAGAATATCCAGCAGCCGCACGAAGCTCCGTAGGTCCTGTGCAAGGAATGAGTCCGATTCCCGGTGTTCTTCCACAGCCTCGCGCAGACTGTGCAAAACCTGCCCGAGCGTGTGGCTCTCTCGGGGATCGTCACCGAGGGTGATTTGCACGCCTCCGACGTCACTGTCGTCCTCGAACAGGTCGCCGAGTGTCCCACGCACGTCCAGTAGGCTCCCGAGCCCATGGACTTCCTCGAAAGCGTCCAGAATACGCCGCAGCGCGTTCTCTACTTCCTCGTCGTCGCCAGCGACCTCCTCGAACACCGCCTCAACGCCGTCGATCTCGGCGATCGTCGCGTCAGCACAGACGATGCCGACTTCCGGCATGTCGAAGCTATTGGCGCCCTCGGCCTCGGCCCGAGTCCGGCCCTTCAGGTAGAGATTGAAAGCTGCAAGCTGGCAGGCGCGCATGTCCAGGTCGACGCCGTAGAGGTTGTGCTGGAGAATCTTCCGTGGAATCTCCTCGTCAGGCAGGTCTGTTTCGGCACGCCAGATTCGTTCCAGCACGTCGAAGGCGTACAGGAGGAAGTGGCCACTCCCACAGGCGGGATCGATAACTCGAAGCTCTTCAGGGTGATCGAAGTCGGTGGGCTCACCCTCCTCTTCCGAGGGAACGAGGTAGGTACAGAAGTCAGCAATATCGGGTGATTCGTCGGGGGAAAGGGGTCGGTTCTTGCGTTCGTCGGGCGAGAACTCCTCCTGCGCTTCGACGACATCCTGCAACTCGCCGGTGTGTTCGAGATAGAGCTTCCCGAGCGAATTGTCAGTGAGCATCCGGACGACCCAGTGAGGCGTGTAGAACTGGTTCGCAGGTGGGACGTCTTCAGGTTCGAGCCCTTCGCGGTCACCCTTGCGACGCAGATCGTCGAGCAACTTGACGTTGTAGTATTCGTAGACCCAACCGAGGACGTCGTCGGCCCGCCATACCTCGTCGGGAACTGAATCGAGCTTCGCGCAGAGTTCTTCGAACGTGTCGTCGTCAGGGTCGATCAGGCTATAGGGGGACGAACGGTCGAAGAGAATCTCGATCTCCTCGGCGAAGTCGTCGCAGGCGTTGTGGTAGGCCTCGAGGATAGCTTCGTCCTCCAGCAAGAACTCCTCGTGGACGAGCGTTTCGGCGGCAGGCGTCAGGCCGTTGTCCTTGAAGACGGTGACCTCCTCGTCGATGAAGCCCCGCACTTCCATGCAGCGCAGGGCTGCCAGGCGATTGACGATGGTGTATCCCACACCCGTGACGTACTGATCGAAGGCTTCAGACCAAGTTTCGCCGTCGACGGCTTCGAGTTCGATCGCCTCTACGAGTTGCTGGGTGTCCTCGTCCAGCGAGTCGATGTCCTCGGGCTCGTCGTCGAGACCTTTCTGCGTGAGCTGGAACTCGACGTTGTCCTCGACGCGCTCGCGCATCTCGGTGACGACGTCTTCGAGGTGTTCACGCTCTTCCTTGTCCAGTTGGGCCTTCCGTTGGGAGAGAGAATCGCTTGCCATAGGAGGTAATGTGTATGCTATGTCCGAATCACACGACCGTCTTTAATGTTGCCGATGGTGGAAGTCCGCACTCAAGCTGTCGACACATAGTCGACGGCCTGATTGAATAGAACCTCTATCGGGAAAGTATCGTCTGATAAAGTGTTATTCATCATTACTATTTTCAATAATGTATTCTAAAATAGATGGTATGTCTTCATCTTGGTATTTAGATTTTAGAGTGTTCCCGATTCCCGATTTGCTCCTCGCGGTGTTAGCACATCCTTCAGCTAATTCCTCAACCTTCCCCTGTAGCTCCTCATCAAATCCCTTGATGTCACCGTAGACTGCTAACTCACGGGCCATATTCCCGAAGTTCTCCAAATCTCTACTAAATTGCTCGTCATCAGCCATTTCTACTTCCTGATTCTGCTTATACGATGTTCTCACTTTGATTGCTACCTCATAGCAAGATTTCTTCCACGCGTCTTCTGGAGATTCAGATTGTTCAATTATCTCTCGGACTTTTCCCGCAGATTGTTGCGCCACCGCCGAAGCGATAGCAGTAGCAACCGATTCAATCATAGCCCAATCTCCTTCTTCCAAAAATGTAAATCTAAATCCGGAACCCAAGATCGCTTCAGCTTTGTCTTGAACTGGCTTTTCGGGTCTTATTTCCCGCCTTCATCCTCTAACTCGGCTTCGTCAGCCAGTCGATGAGCGACTTCTTCGTCGGAGAGACAGTGGTCCGGTCCGGGTGGATACATTTGGGCCTCACCAGTGAGGCGCTCCTTGGCCTTCTCAGTGGTATCCACTTCGTCGTAAATCGACTCGTCGAGCTTCTCGTACCACCTACTGGTTACTTCCGGCATGTCCTCGTTCAAGTTCCTGCGACGTTCGGCCAAGTCTTCGTAGCGGGACTCCATGTGATCAAGACCGACGTCCTTCTTGGCGAGTTCTAATTTGATGAAGTCACGTAGGTCATCGAACAGCCGCTGATACGCATGTGCGGCCCGATAGTAGTTCTCTGCTTTGTCACCGGGATCAGCCATTCGCCTGTAGCCGGAAACGATGGCAGTAGTGATTGCGAGCCCAATTAGGACGAACTGGGGCGTCGAATCCCATATGAGAGCGATTGTTAGCAGTCCTGCAACACCGAAGACGAACCAATCGAGAAGCCGATCTACCTTCGAGTACCAATCGGCACCGACATAGTACGCTTTGAAAGTCCACAGAACACTGTCTGCTTCATTAGCAACGCGTTCACGTAGGCGTTCGTGCGCCTCGTAGTCGAAGTCCTCGTCAGTCATAGGGACCGAAATCTCACTTGAAATCGTCGCCGTAGACTTCTCGGTATTTCTCCTTTGCCTCTTGCGTCTTGCCTTCCTGTTTGAGGCGCTCAGCCTCCTCGATCTTCTCACTGGCACGGTACGCTTTTTTCGCGGCCTGCTTCTTCTCCTTCGAGCTCATGCCCTTGTCAACCCGTTCTTGGTAAACAGGCTCTCGCGTTTCGTCGTTGACGTACTGCGGGAGATTCCGGAAGAAGTTGCTCATGTGCTCATGAGTAGAGGCACCAGCAGGAGCGTCATTCTGGAAATATTTGTAAGCCATCATCACCATGTGATAGGAGTTTACCGGTTTCCCGTTCTCCTCATTCCACTTCTTCGCGGATACAGCAACCTGCTGGAGATTGCCCCCATTGTTCTCGTTAACGGCATTGTACATCGACTGGAATTTCCGGGGGTTCGTACCCACCCAAGATTGCCCGCCGTAGGTGTCGGGAATCGCGTAGCCGTTATTCGGGTCGTCAGCGCTCATCGGTTGGATGGGAATTTCCATCCCCCCGATGGTTACGGGGTCTGTCGGGCTCTCGGGGTTGTGAGTATCGCTGTAACGGAACGCCGGGGTAACCTCTACAGTGAAGTCACTGAACTTCACCGCCACCACGTTTCGGTCGATGCGAACCTCCTGGTTCGGGTATTTTTGCTTCAACCGTCGTTTGACAGCACGAAGCGCGTTCTGTGGACCGTTACGAGAAGTGGCCCATTGACCATGCTCGTCCGCATCGAGGACGACCATTACATCGACGTCGCAGTCCTCGTCGAGTGGCCCAGTCATCGTCCCTTGCATCACTGAACCGTAGATATGGTCTTCTTCGATCGACAGACCTTCGTCCTTCAGATTGTCGACGACGTTTTCACGTCGCTCCTGCATGTCCTTGGCCTGCTTGTCGGTTATCTGGGCATCCTCGGCGTATTCTTGGTGTGATTCTTCGATTTCACGTTCCGCATCCCTTGGTGAGTCACCAACGGCAGAATCATCTGAGTCGGGTGGTGATCGATTGCTCCCACCACCACCTTGCTGGTACTCTCCGACAGTTCGGGTGTTACCCATGAGCCACCACCTCGCTGGGTGATGGGGAGAAGGACCCTAACGTCGTCTGCCCGGCCCCAAGGACGGTCTCCTCTACGTCTTGTCTCCACTGGAGATACTGGGATTGTGCAGTATTCATAGGTACGTCTCGCAGGTCGGACTTTCTGATCCACCGTTGACCAGCAGCTGCAACAACTTCCGGCGGCATCTTGGCTAGGCCGCCTTTCGCTTGGAGGCCGATGAGTAGCACCCCGTCGACACCGAGTTCGTTGACGACCTCCCGGACATCCTCGTTGAGCTTGTTGATACCGTTCCCCATTTTCCCCCCGAAGTATTGGGCGCCGTAGTAGGCGCAGTACGGTATATCAAGCTCCCGAAGCGTTTCGTAACAGATTGCTCGCTCTTCAGTGGTATATCCCTTAACAAGCGGGATAATCTGGATAGACGTGGACAGAAGTCTGTCGTGCATCCAGCGGGTCCCGTCCATCATCTTCTTGATGTTCGATTTGCGCTGGGCTTTCTCCATATCCCCATAAACTGGATAGTCCGTAGGGATGTGGAAGTCTGAACCAAAAGCCTGTACGGCATTTCGTTCCCGAGTCCACCGAAGTTCTTCGAGGTCTTCATCGTGGATGATACCGCCAGTGATTACAGAGAACCGTTCCGGGATGTACGTAGTTCGGACCTCGCCACGGTGACGCAGCAGTGTCTCTACGTCGGTTATTTTCATCATGACGGTATCTGAACCTGGGAAACTATCCATGAATCTCTCGTGGGCCCGCTGTGGTTGAACGCGACGAATGAGTCCTCTCGGCCATTCTGCGCTATCTCGGGATCCCTGGTGTTTTTCGTTGGGGATCATTCTTGGATTTGCACCTGGAGTGCTGGTTGACGATAGTTACTACGTCACACGGGAAGATAAACGCTTCGCTGCTCAAGGTCGTCTATGAACAAAGTAAATTCTCGAAGGCGGTCGTTGGAAACCCATTTATTTAGGAGCAGCCACGACAAAGAACGTCGCAAGGGGTACTACGTAGCATGGGAAAATCCGTTCATCTAATTCCAGTTGGTTTCGACTTTCAGCGACTTGTTCAACCGATTAGCCAGGGGACGCTCGAAGCAGACGAGGTTTATTTACTACACTCATCTCGAGAGTCAAGCGATGAGGAAGCCCAGAAGCTCGCTGAGCGGATGGTTGAACGACTGGAAGAGACGTTTGGAACGATACTCGGAAAGAAGGTAGAGCGGCTCTCCGTCGGGAATATCTTCGAATTTGAAGACGCGTACCCGATGGCGTATGAGATGATCCAAGATCAAGTAGAACAAGGCAACGAGGTATGGGTCAATATTTCTTCAATGCCGCGTACTGTTGCCTTTGCCTTCGCCAGTGCTGCGAACTCACTCGTTGTTGAAGAGCCGGAACTACGCAATAGCGTACACACCTATTACGTATCTCCTGAGGAGTACCTCGTCACTCAGATGATTGAGGAACTACGAACTGAACGTGAGTTCCTCCAAAACTTGGACGTCAATGATTCCGAAGTGAAGGAACGTCAGCAGCGTATTAGTGATTTAATTGATGAGATCGACCAAAACGGGGTCACAAAAGGTGCCAAGAAAATGAACGGGGGCCTGCACGTGGAGTTCCCAACAGTTCCTGCCGCTGATTTGCACGATTTTGAGAAGACTGTCCTCCACTTCCTGTACGACGTTGGTACTGTAGAATCTACATCTGAACTAGCCAGAGAACTTGCTGCCGAGTTAGACGAAGAAGTAGATGGCGGTTCCTTCAAAAGTAAAGTCCAGTACAACGTCCAGAAACTTGAGGAAAAGGGGTTCGTTAATCGAAACCAGGTCGGGAATCGGACGGAAACAGCGCTTGGAACTATGGGCGAACTCTGGGTAGAAACCCATCCTAAGTGAAGACCATTTAGAAGAAGGACCCAGTCACTACTCCTCTAACTCAGTCGTATACGTTGGTCCTTCTCGAAGCGTCGACAATGAGACGTACCGGTGACCCTGCACGAACGCGACCGTTCGGTTCGAGTCGCTGGCTGTCTTGTCGTTCTGGACGGCTCGATCCAGTTCGAGATCAGGTTCGAGGAACAGGACCTTCTGCGTGTCCCCATACCGCTCTGACTCGTTCTCACGCATTTTCTCCACGGACTCGAGCAACGACTGCTCCTGGTGGTCGGAGAGTTCCGGATGGTCCTCAACCGTTTCCTCGTCCAGGGTGATGCTCTCGATGCTTCCGGTTACCCGCGGGACTTCGGCCTTGATCTCGCCATCCTTGTAGAACGCGAGGTGGGACACCGGTTTGAACGACCGGTTGGGCTGACAGAAGTAGTGGTCGTAGGTGTGGTATTCGTCCCACGCCCGTCGTGCGCCTACGACGAGGACACGGTCTTCTTTCCCGCTCACGAGATCCTCGTCGTAGATGAACCGCATCAGTTCCCGCAACAGGAACGCCTCGCGCTCGGTCGGAACGTACATGCTTGCCTCGGCACTCCCGACGTCGCGTTCGAGTACCGATTCGAGGGTACCGACCAGTGTATCGAAACTCGCCCAGACGAGCCGGTCATCGTCGATTGCCTGGACTTCGCTGGGAACGCGCTCGTCGGGTGTGAGCACGATCAAGCGCTGGAGGTCTGACGGGTCTTGATCCAGGGCCTCGAGATGGTCTTCGAGCTGGCTTTGCCGGACGGCGTTTCGGCTCGTCTTGGTTTCGAACCAGAGTGCAGTCGACCCACGAATAGCCGCGTCTGGGACAGATTCAACGCCGGTCACCTGGTTGTCGAACGCGACGAGTGAGAGGTCAGATTCGTCGACGAGTGCCTCGAGGATGTCCTCACCCAGA
The DNA here is from genome assembly GCF_051195075.1 of Halobaculum sp. EA56. Taxonomy (NCBI): domain Archaea; kingdom Methanobacteriati; phylum Methanobacteriota; class Halobacteria; order Halobacteriales; family Haloferacaceae; genus Halobaculum; species Halobaculum sp. EA56. Next base: position 17,094 of record NZ_JBNTJX010000018.1, on the reverse strand, counting down.
CGGCTGTTGACGTGTTCGAGTACCGCGAGTAATGTCGACGTCACTCGGTTTTCTCCCTGCGTATACGTCGAAAAGAGCGGGTTCGTCATGCTGGCTGACTATTCGTACGCGTTACAAAGTCGTTTCCTCGAATAGTCACTTCCAGCATTCCTTCGGAGAAGCTGAGTGACGATATATGGGTGCCTTCATTCACTTTCTATCTTGTAGAAGGCGTACAACGCTTCGTCAAGCAATTTCGTTGGGGGCATATCCTTCTCCTGAACTACAGGGCACGGCCTGACATCTTCCAATATCTGCTTACAGTACCTGAGGAAGGTGACGTAATCCCCGGCGGTCTTACCGTAATCCAGACTGTTGTTGTCTAATGAGTACCCGGCTTCTTTCAAGTAGAAGTAGACGCCACGATCTGGGCGTTTAGTCCCCTTGGGGTCGTCCTGCTTTCGTTGTCGACGAGTGCGAATATCTTCGTCCCACATGACGAAGAGATCAGGATTCAGCAGACTGAGAATCTTTGATGCACCAGTTTGACCGAAGTGGTCCTTCAGGTCTCCCCAGACCTGCTGAATGACCCGGTGAGTCTCACCAGTCTCGGACAGGTCTGCGTCGTCCAAGGTTTGATTCTGAACGCTTTCGATCGCTTCGTGATGTCTCTCAAGAATTCGTTTTACTTCTTCCCCATCCATCGCCTTGGTTTCTCGAGCAGCGAAGTTCCAGGTGTACATCAGGAGCATCAAACCCCCAAAGACGAGATCGTCAGAATGGTACCAATCTGGGCGTTCGTATTCTCTCTGTACCGTCTCCAGCGCTTTGTGGTAGTAGTAATTGCGCTGTTCTTCGTGCTCGAACAACTCAACTAGCTCTCGGAACCGATCACAGTCTTCGATTCCACCGGGATATGTTGACGACACAGATGTACTACTAACAGGATTTAGCCAGTTAGAACAAATTAAATCCCAACCACGGTGAGAAGCAGGACGCCCCTCAGTTGCTTAGGTCATTTCTCGAGCAGTACGATACTTCCTTCTTCCATCTCGTCAAGTCGCTCTTTCACGTTCCTAATCCTCTCCAACACAGTCTTCGATTCCGAGAGCAGCTCATTCACACGATCTTCACTCGGTCGCTCATCAGCATCAACGGCTGCTGTAACGTCATCCGTCACGTCGGCGTTCGGAAGCTCCTGGCGTAGCTCTTCGGCGACCATCTGAAGTTCGGCCCACGCATCGTCGTCTGCACCCGGGGGCTTCGGGTCTTTGGCGCGCTCGATGAGCTGGCGCACACGTCGCTTCGTGGGTGGCCGGGAAGAGGCGAGTGCTGTCTCGACAGCCTCAGTCGTCGGCGAGTCCGGATGCTCCTCACGCAGTTCTCGGCCTGCTTCCTGTAGCTGAGACCAAGGACTCGCACCACCAGTGCCGTCGAAGAGTTCGCGAACCTGCTCGTACGTCTCGGCCTGCTGAACGACGGTGGAGTCCACGATGTCACTTTCAGACAGCTCCCCACCATCCCAGGCTGTCTCGAACACGCCTTCCAAGTCGTCAAGCACGATGTCGTCGAACTCGTCAGTAGCTGCGTCGACGATTCCTCGAACGTCCTCCTCGTTCGACCGAAGCCACACGCTCAAGTCGTCGCAGACGGCGTCAGGGTCTGATCCAGTGGTGGTGTCACCCGTGATACGCCGGTACTGCGCCGACGTTTCATCGACGCGATGCCCCTCAGCGTCCCGAAGCCGTGACTCGACCGTCGCAACACTGGGGACAGTATTGCTTTCCGCTGTCGCTCGCATGCTGGTGGTGATCGACGCGTTCGGATAGAGCGACGTCATCGTGTCCAGCTCATCACTGAACCGCTCCCAGAGCGTCGCCCCGTCTTCCTCAACGCCGAAGAGCTCGCGAGCGTCCGAGAAGGTCTTCGCCTCCTCGAGCACCGCGTCGAGATCGTCATCACTTCCCAAGTCGGACGTGGACAGCTCATCGCCGCCCAGGGCTGGCTCGATCGTCGCTTCGAACGTATCGAGCGTTACGTCGAACTCTCTGTTCGCTCCCTTCAGCGTGCGTTTGACGGTCGCGCTGTTCTCATCGACCCACCGGCCGAGTTCATTCAGCCATTCGTCCGGTCCGTCACCCTCCGGCTCCTCCCCGAGTACCGTAGTGACGAGTTCCTTCACCGTCTTCGGGTCGATGATCTCGACGCCGAACCGAATCTGGAGTGACGTCAGTCCGCCCTTTGTCCGCACCTGCCGACCGATGGCAGCGGGGTCGGTCACGTACTCGGTGTCCTGCTTGAGCGCGACAGACTCGTTGGACGTCGCGAGCGTGATGAGGAGCGCCGCGATCGACTCCTGGGGCGTCCCGCGATATTCGCCGTTCGCCGTCTGGGTCTGCTGGAGGAGCGTCTCGACGTCGACCGACTTCTGCGACTCGTACGTGTCGATGAACTCGCGACACCACCCGGTGTCGGCAATCTCAGCGCTGGTGGTATCGACGCCGAGCATGGCGGCGTCCGTGTTCGATAGCGGCCATTCACCACTCCCGCGGAAGAACGTCGCCATCGACTTCGCATCGTCGACCTCGACGAGCGGCCGTGAGAGCGTCTTCCGAGACGAACCGAACACGGTGTCGACCTGATCCGAGACCACGTCGTCGAGCACGCTGGAGCGCGCTCCGCGACGTTCGTGGACTGTGTACACCGATGCCTCCTCGAGGATCTCGGTCACCGACGATTCGAGGCGGCGCTTGTCGGCCCGGTGTTCGCGTTCGAGTTCCTCGTGGGACTCGGTCTCCTCGTCGAGCACCTGCCCCATGCCGATGACATTTCGAATCCGCTCGAGCATCGTCTCAGGCACGTCGATGGTGATCAGGACATGCTCGCCACCATCGCGGCCGTCGTTTACATCCTGCCACGTTTCGACCTGCTCGGAGACGGTGTCAGGATCGTCAGCCAGCACGCGCACGCGAAGCGCGTCGTACTCGGGCGACGGTGCCCGATCGACCGGTTCGAGGATGGAGTAGTCGTAGCGAAGCGGGACGAGGCGCTCGTCGCCGACGTCGACCTCGTGGCGGCTGCCGTCGCTCCGGAAGAAGTCGTCGTTCTCGCGCAGCCGCGTCTCCAGCCACGCCGACAGCTGATGGGGAGAAATCTTGGCGGCTTTGTCCTGCGCCCGACTGAGGATGCTTTCCTGTTCCTCAGAGACGAGCGTGTACACCTCGTCGCCCTCATCGTTCGTCTCGGTGAGAACCTTCTGCTTGTCAACGAGCGTCTCCAGCCCCGACTCAGTTCGCTCGACGACGTCGTCGACCGACGCCGTGACATTGTCGACCATCAGCCGACCGAGGTTCTCGGGCGTCGAGGGGACAGCAGGCGTCTGGTTCAGGAGGTAGAGCCCTTTCGCGAGGCGCACCTCCCAAGCGTCTTCGTCGCCATCGAATGTCGGCACCAGCGTGTTGTCGACCATCTCCTGGACCCACAGCGGGAGATACGTCGTCTCCTCGACCAACAGATCGAACAGAACGTCCCACGTGACGAGCGAGCCCTCCTCCTTCGACGCCCACCCGAACTTGGTGAACAGCGACCGGACCAAGACGAGCAGCGCTCGCCCCTGGATGTAGTCTCGGTCGGTCGACCGGCCCTGCGTGATGAGCTCCTGCATTACTGCACGCAGGAGCGACAGATCGTACTCGCGGAACGGGTAGGACTCGATAGGGTCTGGGTCGGCGCTCGTCACCGAGGAGTACGTCTCGAGTGAGAGGTTGGGCATCGACGCCACCAGCGACTCGACACGCTCCTGCCCCTCGGGGTCGGACTTCTGAAGCCATCGCTTCCGGACGATAATCTCGGTGTCTGCCCCTTCGAGGGGGACCTGCTGATGCGTCCAGTGCTCTTCTGGCGGTTCACCGATGAGGTTCTCGCGCGTATCTGGGAGCGAATACTGCCCGGTCGTGACGACGACGGGGTTCGGGCCACGCTGGAGCGCCTCCATCGTCTCTTCGAACTCTCGGTAGCGGTGGCGGCTGTCACCGACGAAGAGCGCAACCTCGTCAAGGCCCAGCAGCAGCTCGGTTCGCTTGCCCTCGTCGTTCAGGGCGTCTGTTGCGGTCTCGACACGCGAGACGAGATCCTCGGGATCGAACGCTTCGGGCTCGACGTCATCCTCCGCGGTCTCGATGGACGCTTTCACGCCCGAACTGCTATCGAGGTCCGTTCCTGTGGTCTCTGCCATCGCCGGTAAGGCGTCGTAGAGCCAACTGCGGAGTGAGGCCCGTTCGTCGAGCACCTCGTCGAACGTCTTCCCCTCGTGTTCGAACTCCTGAAGCGCCTCCCAGACGCCGTCGTACTTCATATCGAGCGTCCACGCCCACTCGAGCAGCCAGTTCGGGTCGGTCGGATACCCGAGTTCACGGCCGATCGCTTCGAAGATGAGGAACGGCAACGGGGGTTCTTTCGACGCGTCGCGGTCGAGCAGGTTGAGGAAGACTGGCTTGAGTCGGTCGACGTGCGAGTCAGTGATGGACCGCTGGAGTTCGTCGAAGCCGGGCCACTGCTCGGCCAATCGATCACCGAGGTAGGCGAACTCGGACTCGTCGTCGGCAAGGAGGCCCACGAGCTTCAGCAGGTGGGTCTTCCCCGACCCGAACGTTGCGTGAATGTAGAGGAACCGCGCAGCTTCCCCGGGATGGGTCTGGATGACTTCACCGAGTTCCTCGAGGACTCGCTCGGCGCTCTCGGTTTCGTAGAACTCTCTGACGTCGGTCTCGGCCCGTTCGCGAGCGTTGACTTTCTGTACTTCCTCGAGCTGTCGCGTCGGATCGCTGTGGAAGAGATCGCGGATCGTCACTGGAGGTGCACCCCCTGGATCTGGCCGTCGATCTGGTGGGCCGGATAGTAGTGTCGCGATTCACCGCCGAAGAAGCTCAACTTCCCGCCGACGACGTCCCCAGGGAACGGGATCCCGATCGTGGACTTGACGTTCCGTCGGTCGAGTTCGTCGAGGAGTTCTGACGCGCGCGTGAACGGATACAAACTGCCGAGATTGAGGAGGAGCACCACGTGGCTCTGGGTCTCCAGCTGGTCTTCACTGAGCTCGTGTTCGATCATCTGCTGAACGAGCTCTTCGGCGAGCTGGTCCTGCATCGTCTCCTCGATCCGCTCGCCTGGCGACGCGTCACCCTCGAGATCGGCCAGGGGTTCGCCCAGATCGACGAGGAGTTTGTAGACGTCGGTCTGTGGGAGGAGTTCGTCGAGCCAGGTTGGCTGGACAGTGACGTCGTCGGGTATCTCTGGTTGTTCCATTCGTCCACTCGACCAAGTCTCAAGACGGTCCGCAACTTGGTGTTCGACTGCCGGGTCGACGGCAGCGATGACGAACGGGTTCCGAATCCCGTGCTGTCCTTGCGCGAATGTACGTAGTTTCTCCTTGAATTCACGATATGGCGACGAACTTGTCTGGCTCATCGAATGATCACCCCTTCGTCTGTCTCCTCGATCGCAAGGTCTTGCTGCTCAACGAGTCGTTCCAACCGGCGATCCAGCTTTTGCCGGTCATCGGGAACGATTCCGATTTGGTCAACGTCGTCGGGGGTTCGATCGCCGACAATCGACGACAGTTCGTCGAGTCGCGCATCCAACTCGACCGGGTCGTACTCGACAGCCTGAGTGAGCGACTCTAACTGCGCCACGTCGTCGGTCACCTCGACGATCTCGTCCGCGTCTGCATCATCTGACAGCGTCGTAATGGCGTTCTCGATCGTTTCGTACCACTGCTGGAGATGACGCATCGGCGTGATGTTCTCCCCCTCGAAGGCGATGTGGACGCCTGCGGGGAGCTCAGTCGCCGGCAGCACCCACGGATGCTCCTCGATACGATTGACCAGTTCACGCAGACCGCGTTCGTCGACGAACGCCTCCCACGAGCGCTCGAGTTCGGGAGCGAGATCGGGAACCAGTTCACTGGAGAAGGTACTCCATCCATCTGTTGTCCACCACGCGCCGTCGAACGACGAGACTGCGGACGAACGAGCGGTGATTGCGGATTGTGCGTCTTCGTCAACCCAGTCGAACTGGCTGTCACCAATCGTTAGCACCGCGTCTAGCTGTTGCAACGCAGAAAGACGGCGGTTCCAGACGTCGACGACCTCCTTGACCCACTCCTGTGTCTCGTTCGTCTCGTCGATGACGTCCTCGATACCGTCGTCCTGGGATTTGACGATCGAGAGCCGGTCATCAACGGCTTCGATTCGCTCAGACAGTTCGTCGGCGAACGCGTCGAGCAACGCCGTGACTTCGTCGGTACGAACCTCGGTATCGACGACTAAGGTGACGTCTTCCCGAAGGCCGGTGAGTTTCGAGCGAATCTGCTGGTTTGCCTCTTGGAGATTGATGAGGCCGTCTGCGACTGTTTCGGTCGTCTCTTTGAAACCGCCCTCTTCGAGAAGCTTCCCCAAGTTGGGGCGAGGGAGCAGTTTCAGTCGCGTCGTCGAGAGACTGTCGAGATCGAGGACGGTTTCGTCGGCCAGCGTGTTGCCGTCTTCGTCGACGGGTACCAGCCGGCCTTTTCGACAGAACCCCCAGATGATGGCGCAGAGAGCGGGTCGTGTCTCATCGTAGAACGGCTTCTGGTCGATGATGCCATCGAGGACCGTATTCATGTTGAGGCCCTCCTCGCGGTCCTTCAGTTGCCGGCCAGTGAGCGACATCACGTTACGCTGGATAGTCTGTTTGCCCTGCCCCCCATTCTGGTTCGAGGCGGGCACCTGAATCGTTCGCGCCCACGTGGGAAGCGGCGCATCGCTGTCGAGTTCGCGTAGCTCCCGCAGTCGGCTTTCGTCGACCTGGAGCATCATCGGGTGGAAGTCGTCGGGATACGCGACGTCGACCGCGACCTGAACTGCTTTCGAGAGGCCGCCAATGTCTGTCCGATCTTTCACGGTGTACGAGCCACTCATCATCGCGCTGATCAGCTTGCTGCGGACGGCGCTCGCACGCTGTTCGAGGTCACGTTCGACCGCTTTTGGCGCGTCGCGTGTCGCAATCGCGTCGCGAAGCGCCCACCACTCGACCAGTCGCTTGCGTAAGTCCTGGAGACCATCCGTGTCGATTTCCCAGTAGAGTGTGTCCTCATCGGTTTGGTCAGGCTCTGCGTCCGGACGAACGCCCTGAATCGCGACGTCAATATCCAGCCCGCCCTCGGTTTCGATACTGGTCTCGAACGTCGTCCCATCGAGCTGGAAGTGGTACGAAACCGGGTATTCGTCGCCGGACTCGCCGTACGGTACTGACTCGGGGAGGGAGAGGTCCTGGGTGAGGCGCTCCCAGAGGTGGTCGTCCAGCGTTTCAACGATCTCGTCCCAGTCAGGGTCGGCTTCGTTCTCTTCGGTCTCGTCGTAGATGAGACGTTCTTCCTGAGTCGCGAACCGATAGCGAGGTCCGCTCTCGTCCTGGGTCGGCCGAATGAACTTCTGAAGTCGATCCAGTGACTCCTCGACGCGATTGGTCGTGCTAATCCACGATTGGCCGTTCAGGTCGTCCATGACGGCGACCGCGATGTTCCCCTCGTTCAGGGGGACGATTTCGTGAACGTGCTGGAGCAAGAGCACCGCCTTCGCGACATCAAGGTCGAACGCCTGAATCTCACTCTCATCGTCGTCTACCTCGTCTGCGATGCCAGTCGTCTCTTCAGCACCCTCGACGACGCGCATGTCCTGCGGAAGGATTTCGCGCAACTCGGGCTCGATCAGCTCGAAGAAGTCGACCAGCGAGACGATGTGGTCCTCTTCGCCTTCGTCGACCCAGTCGTCGAGCAGCCCGTGCATGAGCGCAAGAATCGCTCGTGCAGTTCCCGAGAAGATAGACTTCGCGGGGTCGTTCGCCTCCCGCCGGAGGTTGAACAGGATCTCGAGGAACAGTGGTGCGTGGTATGGCAGGAACGGGTAAAACTCGACGAGTTCCTCGTCGTCGATTGCATCGAGTGGCGGCTTCGTGTTCTGCTTGATTTCGTTGTAGACAAGCGATTCAGCTGGTTTCACGTCGGCGTCGTTCAGCACTCGCCGGACGGCGTCTTCGCCAGTCTCTGACTTCTGGAAGAGTCGCCGCTTAGCGATGTCACCGACGTGCTTGCTCGGAAGCTGATACCGGTGGGGGAACCGGTCTTTGACGATACTGAAATCGGCCCCGTGGGCTGCGAACTTTGGCTGGACGTCCTCGATCTTCGCCTGCGCCGTTGCGACGAGCTGGATGTCACCGCCACCGATGTCGTCGACGTTTTCTGCAAGCGTCTGAAGCTCGGTGAGCCGCTCGAAGTCCGTTCCGATGAAGAGACTCACCTCGTCGAGCAGGAGGACAAGCTTGACTGGTTCCCCAAGTTCTTCCTCGCGGGCTTGTCGGAGTGACTCTAGACGACTGACGACTTCTTCTGGGTCAATATCCGACGGTTGGAGGTCAGTGTAGCCATCGCGCGTCCCCGTTACCTCTTCGAAGAGCTCTGGAAGGACGACGTCGGAGAGCGCACTGTACTGTTGGATGTCGGTCCAGAGACCTTCTTTCGCCCACTCGTATCGCGGCGCCTCCGGGGTTACTCCGTCAACGACGGACGCCGCTCGGTTTTGCCGTTCAGGCCAGGCTTCGGTCGTTTGGTACCAGTCTTCGAAGTACGCGACGTCGAGCTGGGTGGACAGTCCGGTGGAGATCCTGTCATCGACGCCAGTGAGGATCGGATTCTGGTGAGCGTGTCGAAGGACGATCTCACTAAAGCTGCGTTGCTTCTGGCCCTGATACTTCAGTAAGTTCACCGAGACGGGGATGACGTGGTACTTTGAGTGAACACGTTCCCACCCGTCGCGCAACGCATCGAGATCGGCTTCAGTTGACGTGTCCGGGACGAGGTCGGTCCAGACGTCGTCGTATCGGCTCTGGAGCCACTGCGTGTCCATCAGGCCGTCGAGGACAGTCAGCAGGTGGCTCTTCCCGCTCCCGTAGTAGCCGTAGAGCCAGTAGTTCGAACCCGTGCGCATATCCTCCGCTTCGCCAAGTAGCCGATTGACGAAGTCTTCGAGGAAGCGCTGGGAGTCGGCCGTCACGTGATACGATTCGATGGCCTGCCTTCTGTGGCGGTTTGCATCCGCAGACTGGTCCTCGCGATCGATTCGCACCGATTCTTCGAAGTCCTCAGGTAGGTCTTCAAACCACGTTGCGTCAACCATTATTCAGCCTCCTCTTGAGTGATCCATGAGTACGGGCTGTCAGTCGGCCGCAGTTGCAGACTTCCGTGGAGTTCGACGAACTCCCACGCGCCTGTTTCAGCGGCTCTGTCGTAGAGTTCCTCCCATCTGTCACTCGGTTGGAACAGGTACTGAAGCCCGACGGGTGACTCGACCCAGCCCTCTTCCCCTTCCTCGTACGAGTACCCCATTGCGACGAGGAGTGGGATGTCACCCAACGATGGCGGGCTGCCGACGACAGTTTGCTGATCCTCCAGTATGCCGATTTCGCGCATGACCGAGCGAAATCCTTCGCACCATCGTTCCGTGGTTGAGTCAGCGTAGTCGAACGCCGACCCATCGGCGTACTCGAACTGGTTCAGGACAGTCATCAGGGTCTCGTTCGAGAAGTCGAGAGCGTCAGGACGGGCTTCCGAGAGTCGCTGAATGTATTCGTGGACGACATAGCGAACGAGCGCGTCATCAGCGACGAGATACGGGTAAAGCACTTGGGCTTTGTCTCGCGACGTCGCACAGGCATCCAATACGGATGGAAGATCGCGCGGGTTTGGGAGGCTAGCCGGCGCGTTTTTGAATCGCGATGTGAGGACGCGGTATATCTTCTGTGAGCTGCCCCTTGTACTGCGGTTCGCACGACGCTCCTCGAACCAGACTTCCCTGACCTGGTTCCAGTTCTCATGTTCCTCGTACAGGAGCGCAAGTTCCTCAGCTCGCTCCGGCAGGAGGCCGCACATGGTCAGATCCATGTTGACCTCGTTGGGAGCGAATGAGCGGGAAAGGGACGGTGGGTCCCGCCCGCCGTCCGGGAGAGCGTTCATACGATGGTGGAGTCAATCAACCTACTTTACTATTTGTCATCGGCGAAGTGCGAAATTGAGGTGTAGTCAGGACACCCCCACACCATATTCAAAATGATTTCTATCACAATACTTCCTGCCCTCACTCACGCACTGTGCCCTACGTGTTGATCCCTTCACAGAGGGGGCATCGCCTCATCGGTGGTTGTGGAAAACAGTACCTCGCATCTGCAAGTGTGGAGTAGGACGCTGTAGAACGGCGATTTCAAGAGTATTGCCTACTGACTCAAATCGACCGTCTCGCATCTGTAGTTGCGTGTTAGACGTTCTATTGCCCGAACACCCACATAACCATTAAATATCTAACATAGACACACACACCGTCTCGCATCTGTAGATCGGTTTGAGAACAAGGGGAGGGGGAAGGACGCATTCATGGCCAGACTATTCGAATGTGGAAATACATTAACAATTTCTGATACAAACGCCAGATGCGGTATCTGATAAAGATTGAACCTTATGGTATAAGCAATAACTACCTAATACTAGTTTCTAGACAAAATAGTAGGTATAGCAACATTTGGTAGTTCCAACGGCTCAAGCACCCCCTAAGCAACGATCTCTATCATGTAGGGACTGCGTTTGACCAGTTTCACGGCCTGTCTATGAGGCATTTGCAGATGCGAGACGGTGTGTGTGTGTGTCTTCGAATACTGTCGACAAAATCCGGCTGTCCTGTCAAACCTAGTGTGAACACCGCCTGCCCCTCCCACAAACAGACTTACAGATGCGAGACGGTGTGTGCGTCTTCCGAAGCCAAAGCGTAACCCACACTGAACACTTCGACGGTGGTGTGTGGGGGACCTGCTCCTCCTCGTAATTCGGTAACACTACCATCGACTGGTCTCGTCACCAACGACATGAAAACCACCAGAATGAATTGAGCTCTGGCCTTTGCCTTCAGAATTTGATGGGTTGTTACCAAAGCAGTCTGTGTGGTCTTCAAGTTCGCCGAACCGATAATCCAATCCGGGTCCTCTCTGGCGAGTGTCCAAGAAGATGGGCAGCACTACAGTTTAGAGAGACAGGTAGTCTTCCGATCAGATTTGACCTAACCCTTATACGTGCCATTCCAAATATCGAAACATGTGCCGCCACACGAAACTCACGACGGGACAAGACCAAATGCAGTCGAGAGTCTTGAGACCGTCATCGTCGATGTTGAAGAGATCCTCCAAGGTCTGAAGTTCAATCAACAGCCACCTGAGTACAAGGATCAACGCCACGCAGTTCTTCGGATTCACCCGCCGTTTTTCCCCGAATCCGAGGCGACCCTTGACTACATACAGTCTGGGGATCGCTACCCGCCAGAGATCCAGAACCCAATTCACGTTGCTCCAGCAGAGTTCCTCGAAGATCGATCGAAACTGCGGCCAAAGCCTCGAAGGAAGAGAGAGCGCCGGCTGGCGGAGGAAGAACTCGGGGCGGATTCCGTTGATGCAGAAACTGTGGATGAGTGGCTCGAAACCGCGATGAATCTTTGGGAAGATAGGGCCAGATCGTTGCTCGCCGACGAGATCGAGATCAGAAAGCGCCATCCAGAAGGACCTCATTCGGTGGATGTGAGGTACAGAAGAGAGTAGAACGTAGTAAACTACCACTCCTCTTTGGTGACACACCGCGGTCGAAGTGAGCAGCTGTAGTCGAATTACACTTGTCCCACTACCCGGGGGTTCCGTGACACAGTCAATTAGCATTAAGTATAGTGCTAATATTAGCACTAACTATCGATGCCCAAGACAACCGTCACGAAGACCACGAGCACCACCACCAACGCCGACGGTGAGGACCAGACCGTTGAGCAGTACCGAACAACTGTCCCTAAAGGAATTGCCGAGGCGATGGATCTCGAGGGCGTACGTCTCGAGTGGAGCGTCAAGAGCGGAAACACGCTCGAACTCAGAATCACTGATGAGTGACACCGCCACCAGCAAGGCGCTCGCAGTCATTCGTCGGTCACAGGGCGACGAGGACGGCGCAAGCCTTCGTCTCCAGCGCGAACAGGTGCCGGCGCTCGCAGGCAATCTCGCTAATGAGTACGACATCGTTGACCTTGGAGTCCATACCGGGTTCTCAATTCTTTCGCGAGGTGAGAGTGATCCACGAATCGACAACAACGACGAGGTCTTGGACGCGATTGAACGGCTACGAGCCGGGGAGTACGACTACGTGGTTGCCTGGGACGATTCTCGGCTGGCACGGGATGGCTTTTTCGCTGAGTGGCGACTTGCGGCCGCCTCAGGTAGTGCCGAATTCGCATTTGTCTCTGGGGATGTTGATGTCGACAGTATGGAACACGGTGTTCGCCGGGCAGTCGAGACTGCGATCAAACGCGAGGAAATTAAGAAGTCCCGTGAGGCCGTGAGCGATCGCGAACAGCGGGCAATGTGGAACTCCCGTCCACCTGTTGGTCTCGAGTTCGATGACGCTCATGAGTATCTGGTAGCGAGTGATCAGTTCGATGCCGTCGTGGACGCGCTCGAGATGCGCTCTGACGGTGTATCATATCGTTCAGTCGTAGAAGAGACCGGGCTTTCTCGCGGAGCGATTGGACGGTGGATCGACAACGTCCAGGAGCGAGCTCGATCATGCCGGGACGGTGATACCGCACGCACGCTCCTTACTGCCGCACCAGACGACGCAATTGACGATCACGACGATGAAGACTCAGGCGTCACTCGGTATCAAAGAAGGTGAGCCGCCAAGAGCAATGGATGCTGGCGGTGACTTGCTGAAACCCTCCCGCCCAGTTGCTCGCGCGACTTGCAGTCCCGTCGATCAGGGGCAGATTGCCGTTCTGAGATTCAAGAGAGACTGTCGACAGTAACCGTCCAGCGATGAACAGAGGCAGTTCATGGGCGATTATTCGGTTTTGACCTCTTCCTGTTCAGATGGCAGGCTAATGTACCCATATTCGCCCGTGTCATTGATGTCCGGTTCAAGCCGGAACATCTGTAACAAGTATTGGCCTCCTAGTGAAAGCTTGAGACAACCCTCTGAATTTTCAGCAAGCATTCCTTCTGAAACAAGAGCACTGATACGATCGCGTATGTGCTCAGGTTCCGCTGAAACTAGGGCAACAACCTCATCTACAGACGGGGCTTCATCTTTTCCCTGTACTTCCTCGAGTATCTGATAATCCAGCGGATCAATCTCGGTTGCTTCGACGGGCTCATCGCCCGCTGTCGCTGCACCATACGGCGACCCGCTGAGGTAATTGATTCCTTTCGGGGTTATTTGATAGTATGAACCCTCTTCTCGAACCTTCTCAATAAACTCCGCCTCAGAGAGTTTGTCGACCCTTCTCTTGATCGTTGAGTACGAGACCGTTTCTCCGCTGAGTTCTAGGTTGAGTTCAATTCCCCTCTTGTTCAGCGCAACACCGCTTTTCCCGAGTAATTCGAGAATGATCTCGTCATTTTCATTAAGCCAATTCGGTCGGACCCGCTGCATTTGGTGCTAATACGACGACGTTTCACTTAGTAGTGGCTGAAATACTCCCCCAGGTAGTGAATAACAAATTGCTAGAGACTATGACCAAATACTGGGCCACATTTATATAGTACCGCTCTATACATGGGCATGGAAACGATGCCAACTCGTTCGATAGAACAAGTCGACCCAATCAGGCAGGTGGTGAACCGTGACCGGTGAAATCTCCACCGCTGGGACCTGGGAAGCTGCTGACGATTCCAATGTGGAATCAGTGTGGCCTTCCGACCCGACACCTACGAAGAGCCCCTACGGTACTCCAGAAGACCGGACTACCGTTGCGGTTCAGCAATCGGCCACCGAATCACGGTATGCGAAAGTGAATCGTGATTCCGAAGGGGCAGTCCTCGGTATCGCCCTCTTCCTAAATGAAACCGAACTGTGCCGTCTTGGCGTTGAACTCGACAAAGCAGAGGAGATCAAATACTGGGTGCAAGATGGCTACCTACGGTTCGCCAGCCCTGACTCCGCGGAAAATGAGGTGAGTCCGCAAAACGATGGCTGAATCTCAAACAGCCACCACGTACCCAACTGCGCAGCAGTATGAGAGGTGGAAAGACCGGGCGAAGGACTTCGGAATGAGTGTCAGCGAGTTCATCCAGTACATGGTCGAAGCCGGGTTGAAGAAATTCGATGCTCGGGTAGAAGCCGATGAATCGAGACAAGAACTCCGGCAGCAACGGAATGACCTGAAAGCTGAACTTGAGCACGCGCGCGACCGAATCAACACATTGGAGAATCGGCTTCATAGAACTGAGCGTGAGACCGTCCGCAATTTCGTTCAGGACCACCCCGGATCCACCTATGAGGACGTCACCCAACATGTCATCGACAGCGCCCCAGATCGGGTGAATGCTCATCTGGATGCACTGGAAGGCGATGCGATAGAGACGGTCAACAACCGGTACTACCCGACGAAATCGAGTACCGAGGAGGGAATCTCTGATGCCGCGTGAACTCTCCAACGATCCACGGGACCGACTTGGAGTGTACAAGCGACTTGAGGAGGTCCCCCCGCGCTATCGACTGCGACAACACGCTGACGTGTACCGAGGTGAGGATGTCTGGGAGACCTTCTTGGAGGACCACCTCTTCCCCCAGTATCCCAAGGACAGGTACCGGCAAGACACCCGACGTGCTGGCCGTCTCTGGAAAAGTCATATGGCCGACTGCGGTCGGCATCACGCACTCGCAACGCCTGAGGATGTCGACCAGTGGTGCCGGTCGCTTCTGGATCAGCGCAACGTCAGGACCGTGTACAACCACTACTGGGTGCGGCTAGAGCGGTTCTACGACTGGCTACTCACGCGAACAGACCACCCGCACGTGTACCACCCGTTCCTGATGGCAGCAGCAGAATACGAGACTGCTAGCAGGATCTGGGAAGCAAAGGTCGAACAGAGGTGAATCCCATGAGTAGTGAAGACACTCGCGACGGGATAGAGGAGAAACGTAAGGCATTCGCTGATGCGTTCGACCTGGAAGCAGATCCCCTCGCGAAGTACGACAGTCAATTCCGGAATCTGAACAGTGACCCCCTCGAAATGTACGCAACCGATGTCTTGGCATCACGAGGTCTCTCTGAAAGCCGGAAGAACGACTACTGGAGGGTCTTCAGGCAGTTCAGAGAACACATGCAGAAACAGGGTCGTCACTATGCGTGCGCAAACACGCAACACGTGAAGACTTTTGCCGAGACACAACGCTCGAAACGGGATCACGAGGTGGATACAATCAAATCCCACCTGAGAATTCTAAATAAACTCTACAGATACTGGCAACGAGAGCCAGTGTTCCCACACGGTGAGGAGTACAACCCCGTTGAAGCTGCCCGTGAGAAGATCCCGTTTCGAGAGTGGAAGCAAGAAGAACCGGATAAAGATCATCCGAACGTCCCTCTTGAGGACCTGCGAGAAGGCCTCAGGACGATTAAACACATCAGAGACCGATGCTGTGTCGGTGGGCAGATCAAGCTCGGGATGCGTGTTGGCGCGATCTGTAACTGCCAGATCCAAGACGTGTCGATCCGCCACCCCGGAATCAAAGAAACCTACCCAGAACTCGGAACGCACCCTCGCGTCCAGGGGCTAGAGAACGCGATTTACATTCCATCCGAGAAAGAGCGGGACGGGAACAAGTCGAAACGTGCTCGGATTCTACCACTGGACGACGAAATGCGTCAGCTGCTGGTGCAGTGGCTGCTCATTCGTCCCGACAACGGCGAATCGTGGGTGTTCCTCTCCGATCAGCGTCACGATAGGTTATGGCCGAAAAAGATCAACACCGCATGGAAGGATGCATTCCATCCGGAATACGAGGAAACTGAACACCACGAAGGCGTGACGAGTCACTTCGGCCGCCACTGGTTCAGCAGCTACTGGCGAATCGACCAGGATCTGAATCGCGAGTTGATCAAGTACATGCGTGGTGACGCAATCGGCGATGCATCGGTTGACTATGGTGAGGCGATCGATTCGTACCTCCACACGTACTACGACGACATCGAGAACATCTACCGGGAGAACATCTTCAAGTTAGGAATTGGGCCGTATTAGCTACCGCCGAATCATCTCCCAGATTCCGTTGATGTTCTCGGCGTCTTGCTGAATACAGGGCGCGTATCGGCCACGGTTGAGTTACTCAAATTGTATTTGTCTATGGTTTACAGACAGTATCTACTGATAGAACCCAGATGTACTTTCATATGTCGGACTGTCAGCAACAGCATGAATCTTTGAGGGTGCCTTGTTACGGACGATGTATACGTCGTAGGAATCCTCGGCGGCAACAGAAGGCCCGACTTCCCCAACACCAGATACGATATGTCCCGCATTTTCACTTCCTAAAAACACAACGGCTGCGTCCGCATCAGTCGCGGCTTCTCTCAATTCGTTCGCAATAGCACCTTGAGGAGCATATTTATCAACGGTGAAATGGCGGAAATCAGCTTCTGGAACAAGATTAACAATACGCTCGTGCAGCGTCGAGATGACGTTCTCCAATTCATACTCCTCGTCTGGTTTCAGCCACCCCTTCTCGCGTGCATACTCAACATCGCCTTTCGGGATGACTGTAAGGACAAGAATTTCTTCGTCGAATACTTGGTTGAATTCTTTTGCCCGAACTAACGCTGTTTCAGCCAATTCGGACATGTCGAATGGAATGACGAACGTCATAACGGGTGAACTATCTATACAGAAAAGAACCTGTCCCCTTTCGTCAGCGGTGTGTAGACTGTATTCGCCCGAATCGCTGAGAATAAAACGTCCTTGCCGTGACCGAGATAACCTCTGTATGCAGCACGATCTTCTTGACACCAGTCTGGTAGACAACACTCTACAGCAGTGGGTCGATCACCTGTACTTACGAATCCGACCCAGAACCTGATATTGCTGAAATTTAGATTGAGACGGGAACTACACCCATCCCTCAGGCGGCGACTGCTAGCGGATCTTCGTTTCCGAGCATCCCGGAGGTGGTGACGATGGCCTCGTTGTCGGCGGCGATGCGCTCCCGTTGGCCGTCCTTCCCGGTGACGT
>NZ_JBNTJX010000017.1:0-66983 GCF_051195075.1 Halobaculum sp. EA56 | reverse complement strand
GCATCGATATCCTGTTCGGGAACCGTTTGCTGTTCGAAGACCCCTTTGAACGCGTCCGCAAAATCTTCCGACGTGAGTCGGTCGAGAACAGTCTCGATGCGACCAGCGAGCTTCTTAGACTCCCCGCGATGCAGATGGGTCGCGATGCGGTCGAAATCCGCGCCAGCAGCCAGCACCACCAGATCCCGGGAGTCTGCCTTGCGCCCACTGTGAAGTTTCACCGCGAACAGCAGTTCCCGTTCCGGAATCCTGGCTGTTACCGGGCGGCCGGTTCGCAGTTCTTGGGTGACAGAGTGCTGGGCCAGATAGCGATATGACCATTCAGCTTCCGTCTGGCGACAGCCCAGCGCGTCGACCATCGCGTCGAACCGAACCGGATTCCCGATGTCTTTCGTAAACCGGATAGTGCGGCCCTCGTAGAGCTCGTTTCGCTCGACATCGGCCGTTTTCTCGTAGCCGCGGTCGGTGAGAAGATCGGTGTAGTCGTCGACCGCTTGTGCCGGAATGACGACATCGACGTCCGTCGTGAAGCGCTGATTGAACGCCGCGATCGCCCATCCACCGACGAGCACGTACGGCAGGTCAGCGTCAATGACGGCCTCCAGCGTATCCAGCAGCTCGTCTTCGCGTTCACCGAGACTCATGCATTGAGACGCGGATCCTCGTGGGACGCGTCGATATCGCGGTCGTACTCATCGGCGATCATCTCCAACGCCGGCTCGTAGTTCACCCGGTACTCCAACATGTGCTCGATTGCCTCATCCAACGGAATAACCGGATTGCCGTCAACCCACTCGCGAGTGATCTTCCCACTCGTCGGGAACAACACGTACGAGACTGTCGCGTCGTAGTCGGTTGCATCCGGCCGCTCTTCGATCCGGCTCGGAACCCCGAACTCATCAAAGAACGCCGTCCACTGTTCAACATCCTGGTCGGCGACCTGGATGAAGATCGGATAATCGTCGTGGCCGCGAGCGATCTGATAGCCGCCGTGGGTCCAGACGTAGACGCCGTCGATTTTCGTGTACGCAAAGGGCATCCCGGCGAAATGCGGAATGACGTAGCCGTCGTCGATCGAGGGGGGAACAGCGCGAGAGATGGCCGCGACGAGATCGTAGTAGCGATCCCTGACAGCGTAATTCTCGATGTAAACGCCGTCCTCACGCCGGATGAAGCCTGCGTCCTCCAACCGCTCGATCCAGTCGTAGACCCACGAGTAGGAGCCGTCGATCTTCTGGGCGATTCGACGGATCGAGTCGCCCGGCCGGGCCGCGACCATGATTTTCGCCGCGGTCTCGTCGACGTACTCCATCATCGCTAGTTATCGGTATCGCATCTAACGGTATTAGTCTTGTCCCCCGTATTCCCTATAGAGTTATCTCTATACAGATATACCATTCTTGGCTCCGGTAATTCGATCCGGCTCAGCATTCGAGCAGAGATGAATTAACCAACAGAGGAGACGACTGATCGCTATTCGTTGGTTAAGTCTATCAGCGCCCGCCGAGGGGCGGAGGCGCAGTCCCGTCTCCACCGACCCATGACCGACCGATATCTAACGACCGTTCTCGATGAGGCAGAGCGAGTCGCAGAGCACCACGAGCAGGTCGCCCAATCATCAGACAATCCGAATCACGGGTATCTCCGGTACGCCGTGCTTCGGCTGCTCGAAGGCAAGGCTGACGAGACATCGGTGAAGGTACCGCAGGTCGACAGCGTGACCGTCGGCTACGGGGAGGACAAGGCGATGTACGAGAGCTGGGACGACGACGTCGAGTGGTGGGAGACGGTTCCGCCGCAGACGGAATGTACTCGCTTTCGGATGTTCTACCCCGAGAAGCACGAGGCTGTTCCCCGAGTCATCGTCGACGTGATGGCAGCACTCAGGGCGTGGCGTGTCTGGGCTGGGAGCGCAGCCGCGTGCGGCTCCTATGACCATCGCGAGCGCCGCGAGGTCCATTACCTCTGGCCGGAAGGCCATCCGGTGGAGGAAGTGCTCCACGAGCGGCTTAGTGGCCCTGCGGAAGCCGTCGCTCCCGACGGTGGCCGAACGGGCGACGTTCGCGACCGACTGGTCGTCGACGAGAACCCAAAGTCACAGGACGATCTCGAGCCCCGCACGAAGCGTGCCGTCGCTGAAGCGATGGACGTCTCGCTCCTCTCGAAAGGTGGCCGCTACGAGGTACAGTCCGCGTCCGGCAACAGGTACGAAGTCGACGTCATCGACGAATCGTGTACCTGCCCTGACTGGGAGCAGCGTTCACCCGAGGGCGGCTGCAAGCACCTGCGCCGCGTCGATCACGAGATAAAACGAGGCAGCGTTCCCCGACCAGACGGTCGGCTCCCAGCTGACCCGAACTAACCCTGAGTAACCAACAGGGCTCTCAAGACCACGCTTGCTTTGGGTGACTCAGTCAGTATCGGCCCACTTGCTGTTACGGCAGCTCGCCAGTCACGTCAACGAGATCCTCCTCGGTTCGCCAGCGATAGAGCCGTCCTTCTTGGTCAAATAGTTCGAAGACGCCGTCCTGCATCCAGCCAAAGGGGTGGTCTTCGTCCTCGTACTCTCGCTTGAGCACGTGACTTTTCGCGAAGAACTCCGTCGTGCCGACGAGCAACCCCTGCTCGACGAGGAAGTCACTCGGCTCCTTTTCGGCGACACCGACGAGGTAGGTCACGATGTCCGCGATGAGGCAGAACTTCTGGATGCTGTTATCCCACTCCCCACGAATATCGACCATCCGGAACGCGTACGCGTCGGTGCGCCGGTTAAGGCGGTCCACCACCAGATTCAGCCGTTGGATCGGCTCCCGGTCATAGTTTCCGAGGACGAAATACGACCGGTCGTTCTCGTAGACCGGGGTTAACTCGCTCAAGGCGTGGAGGACTTCCTCGTTGTCGGCCAGCGTTATCTCTTCCTCGTCAAGCTGGTCTTTGGCACTTTTGAGAACGTCATCGGGAACAGGAGACTCCTCCTCGGTCATTATGTGGGTGTCTCGTGGCGGAGAGATATGGTTTACGGAGTAAATTACCTGCTGAGATACGTACAGTTTACTGTGGGGTGATTTACTCAGGGGTAAATTACTTGGCGCCAGAACGTGTATCGTGTTGTATGAGCACCGATCTGGGGACTGCTGAGGGGATGGAATCCCGCGAGCTCGTCCACTTCGTCACCCAACAGACGCGGTTCGCGCTGATCAACAACATCCTCCAGCATCCCGAGCAGCTCCCCTCGATGTACGAACTCGAGGAACTCAATCCCAGCGTGAGCGATGCGACCGTCTACAAGCACATCCAGAAGCTCATCGACGCCGGCATCGTCAAAGAAGTCGCCTTGGACGATGACCAGCGCCGACAAGGCTACCCCTGGAAGTTCTATGGGCTCACCGAGAAGGGACGGGCGTTCCTCGACGACCACAACCTCCTCGCAGCAGAAGAGACGCTCCAGCAGATTTACGAGACCATCTCCGACAAGCCCGAGAAGATGGTCAAATACGAGAACGCTCCCCGTCCGAAGGAGGAATAAGCGTATATGCTGTAAGTAGTGTGCCGGCACACTAGGCTTTTCACGGTCGACAACTTATCGGGAGGTATGAGCAGCGACAGAATTGACGCCGAAAGCAAGGTGTCTGGAAACCAGGCAAATATCCCCGCCCGGATTCGGCGTGAACTCAATATCGACGATGGCGATCAACTCCGTTGGCATCTCGAAGACGATGGGAGCATTCGGGTCCACGTCATCCAACAGCAAATGGGCACGTTCGCCGACTTCGACGGTTACGCTGGTGAGGAGCCAACCGATGTAACGAGCGAGCATGACGCCTGGGGCGTCGACGTCGAGTAAATGCCTCGTGCACTCATCGATACGACAGTCCTCTTTGCCGCCGCATACCGCCGGGATGGAGCCCACGATGCCGCGCTTCCCGTGCTCCAGGGCATCGACGATGGAACGCTCCCGGAGGCAGTCGTCCTCGACTACGTCCTCGCGGAAACGCTCAACGGCCTCACGACCCACGCCGGCCACGACGCAGCCGTCGATCTCCTCGATCGAATCGAAGAAAACGCTCGCTTCCACATCGACTCACTCACCACCGACGTCCTCGCGACAGGGAAGGCCCTCTTTCGCCAACACGAACCGCTCTCCTTCGTCGACGCCTGCATTATCGCATACATGCAAACCGAGGGGCTCGGCTACCTGTATGCGCTTGACGACGATTTTGACGCTGTCGAGGATGTCTATCGCCTCGAGACAGCAACGAATCCCTACGATCCGAACTAACGCTGGCAGACGCTACGGCTGGTGAATGTTCGGGCTCAGGATAGTCGCACCTCGTAGTCAGCCGCCAGCTCCTGGAACTCGTCCCACTCCGGGAGCCGGTCATCGTCGACCTCGCCGTGCGTCTCGAGGTAGCGGAGCAAGGCGTCGATTTCGTCTTCGAGGCCATACTTCACCGCCTGCGCTCGGAGGGCCGCCTCGTCGACGTCGACGTGGCTGAGCAGGAAGAGACAGTACGAGCGGTGACGGCTGCCGTCGTCGATGAGCAGCGTGTGACAGCAGAGCTCCGCCGGCGAGACTGCGTCGAGATCCTCGGAGTAGACGTAGTAGCGGTGGCCGGTGAGCAGGAACTGGAGGTCGAAGGCTGCGAATCGAGCGAGGCCGGTTTCGTGGAACGCCGCCGCGTTGATCTCCGTCTCGGTCTGGGCGAGGAATTCGTCGTAGTCCTCCCAGAGAATCGTACCCTTCGGGGCGACGGCTTCGAGGCGCTGGCGATGGAGATGGTGTGCGAGTTCCCGGGCGAACTCGTGGAGACGGTCGAAGTCGGCGTTGAACTCGTAGCGGCCGTCGGCTGTCCCGACGAGACCCCGGTCGCGAAACCGCTTGAGGACGCGGTTGACCGTGTTGCGGTAGTTGTCGCTCCGGTCGGCGATCTCGGAGACGGTTCGCGGCTGGTCGAGGTAGTACAGCACCTCGAGTGCCTTGCCGGTCAGCAGCTCGGGGAACTCGATGTGGGAGTGCTGGCGGACGAGGTCCTGATAGAGCTCGACGGCGCGAGCATCCGACGGGACGACGCGTTTTCGACGGCCGTCGCGTTCCGTGTAGACGAGTCCCTTCTCGACGAGGTCGGCGACGGCACGGGAGAGGTAGCTTTCGCTGTGGTCGAGCTTCGTCGCGAGTTCGGAGATCGTGTCGCCGCGGTCGACCGTGGCGAGGACCTCGAGTTCGATGCGCCGGAGCACGGTGTAACATAGTACGAAACTTGTATATAAAGAAGTTTCGAGTAGTGTTACACCCAGCAATCGCGAGAACCGCCCCCATCGTCTTAACCAACAAAACTATGGACTCGTGGGTCGTGTTGGTTAACACGAGAGTAGACGATGTCCTACGAACCCCCGACCCCACCGGCGAACCTCCCGACGGAGATCGTCAACACGCTCAACGAGTCGAGCCCGGAGCGACTCCGAGACGTTGCCCGCTATGCCGAGGACCTCGCCGAGCATCGCGAGCGCGAGGCCCGCCTTGCCGAAGCGGAGGAGGAAGACGAGATCGACGAGCGACCCGATGACCTCCCCGATGATGTCCCGACAAAGGCGACGATCACGATCAAGGAGATCAACGACAACCGCTACTACTACTGGCAGTGGCGGGAAGGAGATCGCGTCAAGTCAAAGTACAAATCCCCGGTGAATCCAGACGAGTAGACGAAATAGCACCCTAGTCGGATGACCAGTAGTTCGGAGTGACACCCCGTCTGCAAAGTGAAAGACAGGAGCTGTTAGCGCTCGGGTCGCGGGGCAGTCTCGTACCGTTTGATGTCGTCGGTCTTCTCCACCCGATCGTAGATCTCGCGAAGCGTGTCTTGTGCCCGGATGAGCTTGTGCTCATCGAGGAACTGCCGACCACTTTCGCTGATTCCTTAGAACTTGTACGGTAGATCGTTCTTCCGGCGATCCTCGGGTAGGAGCACCTCCTCGACGATGCCGGCGTCGACGAGCTGCTGGAGGTGCTGGCGAATCGTCGTCCGGCTCTTGCTTGGGTTCACGTAGTCGAGTTCCTTCAACGTCGGTTTTTCCGACGGATGCCCGAGGATGTCCTGGAGAAGCGAGAACCGCGTCTCCTGGGTGACGACGTCGAGCCGCTCCCGTACGGACTCCAAGTCACCTTTCGTGTTGTCGGAGGTACTCATTACCAAAGAAACTCGAGCAACGCGTGAAAAACCGTTTCGCTCAAATGCGCATCGGTTTGAAGCGAATTGATCGAACCGACGGTCTGTGTCGGTAACATCGTTATACAGGAGGCTAGATATCGAAATCTCCGAACCCAATTGAAAGGGTAAGGAGACGCACCCCTATCGACTTGTTCAACGAAACCACCTGCATGCGGAGGGTCACCTCTATCGATTTGTTCAGCGGGAAGTCATCAACGGAAGACCAGAATTGAACCAATGGAGCGGAAATGCCGAAATTGAGTATAGAGTCGGCTCTATACGTGATCGGCTGCATCTATCGTGACCGTGTCGACAGGACCACACACCCACCCCTATCGATTTGTTCTGACGAGAAAGGTGGGGCGGGGAGAGTTGATCACGAGGAACTCACGTGGATATGGCACATCAGAATGAGGTCCTCCGACAGGATCGGTCTTTATAATCTCGATTTCTACTGTATTCGGCATACAGGAGGGGTATACGACAAATCGATTGGGGAGAGTGTAGAGTAGGTAGTTTGGGGAACAGAGGGAATAACAAGACACCTCAGCAGGGTGCCGATAAGTTGCCCGAGTTCGCTCTTCGTCCACCGATTCCTCAACCGATATTTAAATACTCGATTAGGGAGGGAAACAGTGTGCAGGAGCACAGTTAGAACAAATCGATAGAGGTGCGTTCTACTAGCTAGTAACTAGAACTAGAAAGAAGAGAAAGAGAAGATGTGTGCAGGTCTCGATTCTGTGCTAATCGTTACGTAGATGGAGCGTTAGTCCGTTCGGGAATTCTCTCACCCCGCCCCCTCCTTTGTGGTTAGAACAAATCGATAGGGGTGAGAGGGTGTTCGGGAGTTCTCGTGGATCAGTCGAGACGAAGGGTTCCTAACAAATCGTCGGAGGTCGCGGAGGACAACGGTGTAACCCTCCGATACCCTGGTTCTGAACGCCATACCGGTAGAAAAGAAATCGACAGGGGAATCTTTTAGTATCCTGATAGAGTGGGGTCCGGTATGCCCACGGATCCTGGTCCCGAGGAGACCCCCGAGTCCACGGGTTCTATCAAAGATCTCATTCTCGAGCAGGAAGAAGCCGCGAGTCTCATCAAGAACCGGTCACTCCTCGAACCGAACGAGATCGTCGACGAGGAACGTATCGTCGGTCGGGACACCCAGCTCACCGATATCACTCAGCACCTCCGCGTCGCGATTAGTAACGAGCGGCCACCGAACCTTCTCCTCTATGGCCCCTCTGGGACCGGGAAATCGCTCATCATCAACGCCGTCTGCCAGAACATCGTCGAACTCTGTGAAAGTCGTGATATCCGGTTCGGCGTCATCCAGATGAACTGCCAGAACGTGGGCACCCTCGGTGCAGCCGTCTACGAACTGGCGCGAAAGGTATCGAACGACATCGGGACGACTGTCGATGTCCCAGAGCACGGGGTTCCAAACAAGAAAAAATGGCGCGAACTCTACCGCCTCATCAACGAACACTACGATACAGTCGTGTTCATTCTCGATGAACTCGACATGCTCGTCGGTCGTCGTGACAAGGACGAACCAGCCTTCTCCCGGCTTCTCTATCAGCTCTCTCGTGCTGGAAGCACCGACGAGATCACCGCCCAGGTCTCCGTAACTGCGATCACGAACGACACGAAGATGATGGAGAGCGTGGGAAGTCGGGCTCTCAGTTCGTTCACCCCCGAGGACGTTCACTTCAGTGACTACGACGCCAACCAACTCCGAGAGATTCTCCGGGCTCGGGAAGATGCCTTCCACGAGGATGCACTCAGCGAGGACGTCATTCCGCTCGCAGCGGCATTCGCCGCGCAAACCAACGGGGACGCACGGAAGGCGATCGACCTGATGCGAACAGCAGGGTCGATTGCCGAAAAAACAGGTGCGGACGAAGTCCGTGAGGAGCACGTTCGAGAGGCTCAAGATAAGGTCGAGAAGAACCGCGTGTTAGAGGTGACTCGTGGGATCAGCACTCAGAAGAAGCTCTGTCTGTTCGCAACGGCGGCTGTCGCGTGTGAAACGGGTACAGGTGCAGCGAAAAGCCCGCACGGTTACCGTGTGTATCAGTACCTGACCGGCACCCTTGATTCGGATCAGTACCACCAGGAGACGTACGTGAATAAGATGAAGGAACTCACGACGTATTCGTTGGTTGAGACAGAGCGGAAGAGTCAGGGACCCCACTCGGGCAGTTACCTCGAGTTCACGTTTGGTGAGAACCCGGAGACCATTATTGAGACGCTCCGAGAAGATTCGCGGCTAGACGATGTCCACGACAACGAACTCCGCACCGTCGTGAACGCACAGCTCAAAAAGTAGCTCATCCCTCGAACAAATCGATAGGGGCGAGGGTGTTGTCGACGACTCAGTTTCGTCGCTGACGAGAACAAGTCGATAGGGGTGGGTCCACACAGCTTGTTAGTCTCTCACACAACAAATCGATAGGGCTGCCCCTCCACGATCTCGAGTCACCGGTATTCTTGAGAAGCAGTGGAGCCGCTCTCGATTCCTCCAGATCCAACACTCCGTATTTCCTGAGCGTAGGTTCTCCCGGCACCCCTCGTCTTTCGAGGAACTCTCATAGGAGACCCTCGTGAAATCTATATTATCTCTCTTGCTCGGGGCGGAATCATCCCAAGCACTCAAGCGAGCCATAGAGTTCTTCGTTCTGAATGTGGGTACAGAACTGCGCGCACAGCCGACAGCAGTCCGTGGCATCGGTGAACGTCCGGATGCTGGCGTCCCAGCGTGCGTGGACTGCCCCGAGCATGGCACTTCGAACCGATGGTTCGGTCGCGACCATCACCCGTCGTGTGCGCTCTGGTGGGGTCGCGTCGGCCGCCGGCCCCTGCACCCCGTCTGTCGACAGCAGATCTTCAAGGACACTCCCTATCTCGATCCCGACGCCGAGATTATCGCCGACCTGTGGGGCGATGAAAATCGTCGCATTGCTGGCTTGCGCGAAGGCAATACTCTGTGTGGCGGCATCCATCTCATCGAGCGAGATCCCGACGTCAATCGCGAGGAAGGCATTGAAGCCACGCTCGCGAAGACAGTCTCGTGTCTCCTGGAGGAGGCGCAAGACCTCATCTTCGGCGTACTCGCCGCTGGCCTCGTCCCACGTCGCGAAGGACGGGGCGTCGGTTTCGACATCTGC
This sequence comes from Halobaculum sp. EA56, assembly GCF_051195075.1. Taxonomy (NCBI): domain Archaea; kingdom Methanobacteriati; phylum Methanobacteriota; class Halobacteria; order Halobacteriales; family Haloferacaceae; genus Halobaculum; species Halobaculum sp. EA56. The sequence continues at coordinate 57,607 of NZ_JBNTJX010000017.1, read as the reverse complement.
GTCCGCCGGCAGCAGCGCGTCGACGTCGAACGTCCGGTACGGGCCCATCAGATAGACAAGAAACTGTTCGCGCCGGGCTGGAGTGAGGGCGTTCGAGTCACAAGCGGACTGGGAGAGGTTGTCGATAATCCGTTGCCGCATTCGAGTCGTCGATTCGGAACAGCAGTATATAAATATCGGTGTTCTCAGAAATATTCTAGTAGAGAACGACTAAGTAGGTGGCGTCCCAACTCTCGGACCGAGGTACCCCGAAATGTCCGAAACCGATCGCCATCCAACAGAGGATGTTCGCCAGCCGGAGCCGCCGCTCCCCGAGGAGAGCGGGCTGACGCTTGAGGAGTATCTCGCGATGCAACAGGCGATCGGCCACCCGACGCGGTTTCGCATCCTGCGAACGCTCGTCGCGAACGACGAACTGAGTGCTGCTGACCTCAAGGCTGTGGTCGACGTTGAGCCGCACAATTTCCACTACCACCTCGACGAACTGGTTGATGTCGGCCTCATCGACAAGCGCCAGCGACGAACCGCCGACAGCCAGGGCTTTTACACGTACTATCGGCCGACAGCGATGGGACGCGGGATCCTCGAGCATGGCGTCGAGGAGCTGATGCGGCGTGAACGCGAGTTCAACGACGCCTATTCATAAGCTGTCGTAGGGTTCTCTGTCTCTGTTGGCGCTCCATTTCCCTGTCGAGATCTTCGCTGCGATTACAGTACTTCATAGCGTTAACCAACAATTACGATCTGTTGAGCCGAGATGTTGGTTAATTCTCTTTCGACACAACGCTTGCAGATTCCACTGTGGCTGTACGAACGAGTACACGTTACCTCACGGTTCAATGACGGTAGAACGGTGGCTTCACCACACTACCCGTCAATACTGGAAGTCGATGTCTCGTGCCGTTTCCATGGAGTTAAGTTCTCTACCAGCCGAGTATTGGACCATCGAATGGTCGAAATTCCGGACTCGCTTCGCTCTGTTTTCAGCGCGACTGTTCACGAACGGGACGGGGCATACGTTGTCGAGGTTCCGTCCGGGGAGCTCAATCATGACGCCGTCTCCCTCGGCGAAACGTATCGGATCGCTGTCTTCGACTCACCCACGACAGCGCAGGAAGAGCACGAGCCCGCGTCCGCAGATCGTGCTCAGCCTGACCGACAGCGTGAACCATCTGGGCCGCCGGTTGAGGAGGGTGAGATTCGGGACGTGACAATTGAGACAATCGGCGACCAGGGTGATGGAATCGCGAAAGTTAACCGTGGATACGTTGTGATCGTTCCTGGTGGCCAACCCGGTGATGAGCCGACCGTCGAAATAGAGCAGGTTCAGGAGAACGTTGCCTTTGCCAGCGTCGTCGATAGTGATCTGCGGGCTCTCTAAGCTGTTTCACCGCAGCTGTTCGACCTGATCAGACAGATACTGCTGGAGTGCCGTGACTGTCTCAACAGAGACAGCCGATGCCCCGAAATCACTCCGAGAGCCATGCTTGAGATCCTCCCTCTCTAGTGACACCGAGATCGAGGTCGTCGTACATGTGGTCAAGCATCGCGAGCGCCGACTGGAACTGCGCGTAGTGCTCGCGCATGTACTCGATCGTGTCCTCGCACGGTATAACCGGGTAGCCTTCGACGTCCTCGATCTCGAGTGACGGCTGTGGATCGAGGGCGATCTGCAGTGGCCCATCGATCTCGTCGCTGGGCTGACGCTCGAAGGCGGTTGGTAGCCCGAACGATTCGAAGAACGTCTCCCAAGCGTCGACGTCTTGCTCGCGAACAGCGATGAAGAGCGGGTAGTCGTCGGGATCGCGGCTGACCTGGTAGCCGCCCTGAATCCAGACGTAGACGGCGTCGATCCGCGTGAACGCGAACGGCCAGTCACCGAACTGCGGGATGATGTATGCTTCCTCGATGGAGGGTGGACTCACGCCGGCGCTTGCCGCGACCAGCTCGCGCGCGGCTTCTCTCACGCGCTGGTCGACAACAGAGAGGCCGTCGTCATAGTGGACGTAGCCTGCGTCTTCGAGACGGTTGACGGCTTGTCTCACCGTCTCGTACGGTCTGTGGAGGTGCTGAGCGACACGCCGGATGGAGTCACCACTGTTGATGGCGAGGATGACCTGGGCTGCCGTGTCGTCGAGCACCTCGTACATCTGGTGGTTACCAATAATTCGGTAACAGTTGAAATCCTTACTAGATTGTTGGTTAGAGCGTATCTGGCTGAGTTCCACCACTCAGGTTTCACCTCATGAACGACTGGACCGTTCGTCTACAGTGTTGGCAAGGGTATGCTCACAAGTCTGTATATTGACGTCGTCAAGGAACAGTTCGAAGCCGAATACGGAAGCACATCGGTTCAGTTGTCATACTGGATGCCCCACTCTTCAGCCATCTCGAAGATGTCATCGAGGTGTGCGAGGCCGTACACCATCGCGAACTCACGGAGATCGGCCTTTGTGATATTCGTGCCATAGCGGTCCTCGAACTCGGTTTGGGCCTTCCGGACAAGGTTGTCGACGTCCGGGTTGAGTTCGAGCGTGGTCCGGTCACGTGCCGTCGACGTTCCATCTCGCCACGTCGCGTAGGGGACTGGCGGCGACTCGGAGTGATACTCCGGCCGCATGAGTGCTCTCGCGAGCCGCTCGTTCGAGTACCTGCGGCCGCACTCAAGGTCGCTAATGTAGTCGACTTTGGTCTCGGATTCCTGTCCGCTACCGGCCCCACGTAAGTCGTCGCGTCTCGTAGTACTCGACGCCTGCCCAGTGGTGTTGTTGGTCGATTCGTCGTCCTCGACAGGCTGCGTGTCTTCTATGTCCATCTCTACTGATTCGTCGGCTTGAGTGTCGTCGCCTTCGTCATCTGCGTCTTCGAACGGGTTCTCCATATCGCCGCCTGACTCGAAGCTCATTGTGACACCTCAGCGGCGTCGGGACCGCCAGTCGTCAGCTGGGAGAGGTCGACTTCTCCCCAGATGTCGTTCCCGTGGAATAGATCTTCTCGCGGCCACCCCCCATTAGGGAGGTCTTGGCCCGCGCGATGGTAGATGTACGATGCGAGCGTGCGGAACTTAGGCATGATGTCCGCGTTGTAGTCACGGATGCGGCCGTCCTTCAGCTGAGAAAACACCGTCTCGTAGTTCTCCTCAGCCTTCTCGAACGCACCGAGGTTCTTGAAGTAGACTGGAGCCGGATACTGCTCGTGAATCTTGGTGAGGTACTCTTTGTGAATCTTCTTTCCGACGTCGACTTTCGATGGAACGACACCGCTTAGTGTGATATTGATATCCATCTCGTCGGCGAAGTTGCGGGCGCTGTCTTCGACGCCGGCGATGCTCTCGATGCCGCCGCGCGTGGGTTCGGCAGGAATGAGGATGTTGCGGGTGGCGTATAGGGCGAGATAGTAGCCTTCGTCGGCTTTCGCGTTCGGGTCGACGAGCATGACGTCGTACTCGTCCTGAATGTCGTTGTCTTGGAGGACTTGGAAAAAGCGTTCGTATCGGGAGTACTCCCACTCGGGGGGTTTGGACGCTTCGAGGTAGTCGGCGTGTTGGTCGAGGCGTTGGTCGACGCGGTTGAAGCGTTTGTGTGAGGGAATAACGTCGATACCGTCGTCGGCCGTGCGGATGAGGTCGCGGAACGGCCCTTTGCCCTGGTCGATAAGGTGCAGCGTAAGGTCGTCGGCGTCGGGGTTGTGTTTGTCTTCGTCGACGCCAAGGTAGTTCGAGACGCTTCCATTTTGGGCGTCGAAATCCGCGATGAGGACGCTGAGACCGAGTTCGGCGTAGGCGGCGGCGAGATCTCTGGTGATCGTGGATTTGGATTGACCACCACTCTGGTTATAGACGGTTATTGGTAGCATGTACGCACCATCATCCGCACCGATAATAAGAGTTAGTCAGACACACGCCACATTACTTACTGTAGCAACTACAGACCACACATTATGGCCATACTGTACGTTCATAATGAGCGTTCACAATGGGCGTTCATAACTGACTGCCACAACTGATGTATGTGGGTGAGTAAAGCAAAATTCGCCGGACGCCGGCACGCTAGGCAGAACAAGGTCGGGCCGTCGACCATTCTTTTCCCTCGATACGGCGAGAATCATTCAGCTACATCAGGTACCGACGCTCTGCATAGAATCTTGTACCGTGATCGACGGGGTTCAGATGATCTTCCAGCCAAGTTCCCAGCTCCGTAATCAGTCGTGAAGATGTCAAGCAAGCCCATCGGCTATCTCTCTTGGACGGTTGATTCCCTGAGTTCGCCGAAGAAGACTACACTCTCGCGGCGTTGCGGGGGGCGGCAGAAAGTGTGATCTCGCCAATGTGGTCAATACAGCCGTGGCGTGATCTCGCCAGGAATAGATGACACGATTGGGAAGGACAACCGGCTCAGCCCCAGTATTTCCCGATTTAGCTTTGACAATGAATCGGCAACCGCCGGTTGCGATTTTGGTATAGCGGCATACGATTTATTATTGCCTCATATTCGGTTATTAGTGAGTAGAACCCCTCTATCGCAGGAATATAGGAGATGAGACTTCTTCTCATATTGGTTTTGATTACTCCAATAATCACGACCACTTTGAAGTACCCCGCCGCCGTCCGCTAAGCACGAATGCTGCAATCGGCTCAGAACGGCGCTTCCCCCAGGGTAGAGCCGCCGAGATCGGGCCGCGGGTTTGCTGTAGTTCCACTCAGCGACGTCGAAGAACTAGCGGAATACCGAAGTTCGATATAGGACGAATGACCTCAATCTATATGGGGGTCGAGCGTGAACGGTAACGTATGACCGAAGACGAATCGAATTCCAAGGGTCTGATGGAGCGCCAGACCACGGGCGAAGACCGCGTGCGGATGGCCGCCCGACAGCTGTCGGAGCCGCGTACGGCCAACTGGATCGCCTCCGAAGCGGGCTGGTCACACGAGCCGACCAAGCGCGTCCTCGAACGACTCGTCGACGACGGGATCCTCCACCGTGACGAGAGTGGTACGCACACGACGTACTACCCTGATTACCGCCGCCAGGCGATGCAGGAGGCGATGCGCCTCCGGGACAGCGGATACACTGTCGAGGAACTCACGGATCGTCTCGCCGATATGAAGACGCAGATCCGCGACTGGGAGGACGAATTCGGCGTCGAGTCACCGAACCAGCTTCGCGGGACGCTCGCTGACGAGGCCCTGGACGCTGATGAGGAGGATCGGCGCCGTGAGATCGCCCGCGAGTGGGAGCACCTTCAACGGCGTATCCAGATCGTCGGCTTCGCCATCCGCGAATGGGACTTTCTCGCGCCGACGACAGAGCCTGCTGAGGCCAGCAGCTAACGGATGTCGGTCCCCCATCCAGGTGGTGATCCGAACGCGAACCTCTACGCCCAGCTGAAGCGAGACGTCCTTGACCGTGTGCCACAGATTACGACGGTCGAGTTCGTTCCTGACGATATCGAGGCCAAGCAGCTGCGGGCCCGTTTTGATCCGGCCCGCCTTTCTCCTTCGACAGGGACTGAGTCGCCGGAACTGTCCATCAAGTGGTATCGACAGGACCCACACGATTGGTTCCGTATCAACTACACCGACCCGAACACGGGCTTTCACGCTGGCTGGCACCAGGACGAAGACCATCCAGATCTCGGACGAACGCATTTCCAGTACTCAGCCGCCGATGAGGAAGATCGCTGGGGAATCACGTTCGAACACGAGACCCCCTCGCTAATCCTCTGGGAAATCATTGAATCGCTCCTCGAGGACGTCCGTCCGACCTACCAGTACGGGAACGAGGACGCATGACACCACGAGAACGCGCCGATCGGTCGCTTGCGAGCTCCTTCGAACGGTATCTCCAGGACAAAGGCAAGGGTCGCGGTGGCGACGGCGGGAACTATCGGCGGAACGCAGCGCGTGAGCTGGAGCGGTTTGCTGAGTGGGCCGCCGGCGACCGCGGTGACGACGACTGGATCGGGATCGTCTCCGATGACATCGACGACGACCCCACCTTCGAGGCCCTCGACGAACGAGTCTTCCGGGAGTACGCCCGGCATCTCAGCGGAGATCGCGGACTCAAGCAGAACACGGTACAAACCTATTATCGCTATATCTCCGCGTGGTGCGGGTGGTGTGTCAACGAGGGGTATCTCGAAGCACACTACGCGCAGCGGGCGAGTGCGATGGCGCCGCTGCCCGAGGACGACGGCCGCAAGCCTGGCGACCAGCAGGCCTGGACGTCCGAACAGCGCCACGCACTCACCCGTCACGTCGACGAGCAGGCTCGCGACGCCGTCGAGGCGTACACGACACTCCCGGAGGATACTGACCCCCTCGACAAGCAGCGAGCCCGCTACGCGGCGCTGAAGGCGACCCGTGACCGGGCGCTCGTGGTTGTCCTCGCGTACACCGCCGTCCGCGTCGGCGAACTCCTCCGCGATCCAAACGACCCGCGCCGGCGCGGCGTTCGCTGGGAGGACCTCTCCCTCGACGACGGGAGTATGGACGTCTACCGGAAGAAACAGCAGTGGGACGCTGCGAGTCTCCCCGATCCAGTGATTTCTCCGCTCCGGAGCTACCGCCAGCTGATGGACCCACCCACGGATCGCTGGCCGGTGTTTCCGACGTTCGACCAACGGACGCTCGCAGAGCTCGTCCGGGAAGAGCTAGCCGACCGAGGGAAACGCCCAGGTGCGATTACTGAGTGCCGTGAAGAATACGCCCGTGACCTGCTGCTGGCGCTCGATGAGGACATTCGGCCGCCGTCGATCACGACGGACGGTGCACGATCGATTCTCCAACGGCTTTCGGAGGCTGCAGAGATCGACATCGACCATCCGAAACACGATTACCTTGCTCCACACGGTGGCCGTCGTGGGATGGGCGAGGTGCTAGTCCGCGCGTTCGGGTATACCGTCGCGGCTCGATATCTCGACAACTCCGAAGAAATGGTCCGTGAACGGTATTCGCATATCGAAGCTGGCGAGTTAGGTGATGTCGCTACGGAAGCTCTCGAAGATGTCGATTCGGCAGACGGCTGAGCGAATCGGTCACGTTTCGATGAGGTGTCTAAACGCGGAAAGTGTATTTTCTCCTTCCTCGGTAAGTTCTACGTCGGTCCTTCGACCCACTTCTTTGGTTTGAATGAACTCTTTCTCGGCCAGTGGTTCTAGTACGTGCGTTTCGAGTAATCGGTAGCGAGCTCGGTCTGAGTCTGCCTCGTGGTCCGTTATGAATGGCAGCCCTTCCGCGGGCGTTCCTGCTGGGATTGATTTACCGTTCCCCTGGCCGAAGCCGATTAGTTCCTTCTTCGTGACCGGGCCATTTCGGTAAATGTACTCCATCACGTAGATGAGCTGTGTCTCGGGGGCATCTATTGGGTACGCCGGCAGTTCCTTGATGTTCTTCACCCCGTGGGAAACCGGTTTGACCCGTTGAGCGTCTTTTTCACCATATCGTTCTGGCTCGACGTAGTACGGCACAGCGTCGGTTACCATACACGCGATCATTCCGCCGATTGCGGATATTTTACTCCCGGTTGCAATGTTCACGAACACGTCATCATCTGCGTGCTGTTGGATCTCTCGTGCCGTTACCCGGACAACCTCATACAGATCGAAAATGTTGCAGGATCGGATCTCTCGGTCAATCCCAGCCGCCTCGATATCCTCATACAGCTCCTCGACAAATGGCGGTCGTTCCCCTTCACCCCATTCGAGTAGGATTAATCGATCAGCTTTCAATTGCTCCGCGGCTTCGACGACACGATCGCGCTCGAACCCGAGCGGCGCGATATGGACTCGTTCACTGGGGCGCATGTCTCGTTGTTGGGGATTCTGTGGTTTATGCGTTTGGTGCGGATTATGCGCTTAATGCTGTCGCTGATGTTAGAGACCGCGTGGTACTTAAGGGAATGACGCTGTTAGGCGAATGTGCATGCAACCAACTGATCTTGAGGAAGCAACCCAGCATGCCCAAGACCGCTACCGAGGACTGAGCGAACAGCTCGAGTCTCTCGACGAAGAGAGGGCCGACGACCTCCGTGCCGCACTCGAAGCCGCAGAGGACGCCATCGACGAGGCTCAAGATACCGACGAGGATCAATCCCGCTACGACGCGCTCCATCGGGCGGCCGACTACATTCAGTCAGCACAAAACGACATCGACACCCTCCAGGACGCGGCTGGATTCGATGTTAGCTACGCTGAGGAACTCGAAGCACTCGAAGAGGCCATCGAAGAGGTCGAGGACGGCCTTGATGAGGCGCTCGAAGATATTGATGAAGGTGATGCTGATGAGGACGACGAGGAGACTGACGGCTACGAGGTGACCGTCAGTGGGGAAACGAAAGTACTCGACCAGCAGTACATCGAGCCGATCGAACTGCTGCGCACGTTCGAGTACGATCCTAACCAGTACGTCCTCTACCCGCCCGACGAGGACGAGCGAGTCCCCAAAGACAGCGAAATCAACCTCGCCGAAGAGAACGTCTTCGACGCAATCCCCGTTGACACTGCCTACGGGAGCACCCAGCTCGACGACGTGCTCGCAGCGGACATCGACGCCCTTCGAGAAAACCACGAGGTCGATGTCGATACCGAGGCCGAGGCGCAGTTCGTCCACGTCATCGTTCGGGACTACCAGATCCCGTCGGATGCCTACAATGCGGACACGACGGACGTGATGATCCGCGTCCATGAGAACTACCCCCAGAAGGCTCCGGACTGGGTCTACGTCGACGAGGATCTCCGACTTGAAGGAGGCGGCGAACTTCGGAAATCTCGCGACGACCAAGTCCGGGGCTGGTTGGCTCTTTCCTGGCACATCAACAAACTGGACGGCATCGAGTGGGAACCCTACGAGACCGATCTCGAGTGGTATCTGGAGACCGTCGCGAACGGACGACTCCGACAGGGTGACTGACGCGAGCCCTCCCGCTGGCGATCAACCCTCCCACACCACATCTATGCAGGGACATGAGACTGACGGCAGCCGAGAGCGAGCGACGGGGAGCAAGTCGCGGGTATCTCACTGGCTTCGCTCCGTGCTAGAAGACCCTGATCACGAGTGGCCGGTCGCTGACCGGATACGGGTTCGGATCCGAGGCTCCGACTACCAGCGGCTACGCGACCATCTCGTGCGTCCGGAGCAGAAGTGTCCGAAAGAGCATGCCGCCTATCTCGTTGCCGGTACACAGGAGTACACTCATCGTGGGCAGCGGGTCTTCGAGTATCTCATTCGTGAGGTTCACCTGCTGGATCGGGAGGAATATCTCGATCAGTCGACCGGAATCGTCCGATTCGATCACACGACGATCCGGTCGATGATGCGGACGAGCGAGACGGACCATCGATATCTCGACGACATGGCGCTTCTGATGTGCCATAGCCATCCCCGTTCGAGCCAGCCGTGCTACTCGGGCACCGATGACGAGAACGAGCCGGCCCATATGGCGTCGCTGACCGGTCGAACTGCTGGTCCGCATGGAAGCCTCATCTTTGGTCAAGGGGGTCTGACCGGCCGGGCGTGGCTCTCGGACGTCCCAACGATCAGGCATGAGCCGATCACGGCCGCCGCGTCGCCGATTGATGAACTCGTTGTCATTCACAACCGTGAACTAGAGCGGATTCGGACGACGGATTCACGACTCCCTCCGGTTTCAAACGACGGCGACGAGATGCGCGACCGGCAGGCGCTGCTCCACGGAGCCGGCGGTAACACTCGGCTACGGGACGCTCACGTCGCCGTAGTCGGTGCTGGTGGACTCGGTGCCCCGATCGTCCAGACGCTCGCTCACCTCGGGGTTGGCGCGATCACGGTCGTTGATCCCGACGTCGTGGAGGAATCCAACCGCTCGCGAATCGTCGGTACGCGACCAGCCGATGCTGGTGATCCCGAGCGGACGCCCGACGAGGATGGTGTCGTCCCAGCTGCGTGGGCCGAGGCCATCGACGGATGTGGAACGCCCAAGGCGGAGGTCCTGGGCCGCGTTGTCTCCGATATTGATCCGTCGATCTACTATCATGGCATCCACGAGGAAGTACAGGCTCCGAAAGCGCTGGAGCAGGTCGTTGCTGCGGACGTGATTGTTACTGGCACCGATACCGCCACGTCACGTCGATTGGTGTCGGAGGCCGCCCTGCAGTATCTTCGGCCCCTGTTCAACGCTGGCACGGATATCGATGTTGACGACGACTCTGGACTCCGAAGCATCGCGACCAGCTTCCAGGTGTCCGGCGCGAACCGGGCGTGTCTGGACTGTTTGGACGCGATCAACGAAGATCGAATTGACGCTGAAGGCGAAGACGAAGACAATCTCGAGTACGGGCTTGAACTCGTTGCCGGAGAACAACCATCGGTCATCACCATCAACCAGGAACCGGTACAACGGTTGACGTTCGCGCTGCACCGGTTCCTCACGGGACTCCTCGCCGACCGGCACGGATTCCGAACCGGCACGTACAGCGCAACGTCTGACCGCCTTGTGAGCGACGCAGAGGCTGCTCCCGACTGCCAGTTCTGTAATGGAGCGTTCACAGCTGCCGGCGATCGTGGCGTTCCAATAGCGAAGACAGGACTGTATCGGACAACGCCGTCGACTGTCGAGACGGGGAATGTTGCAGAACTGGGTCTCGATGCTGTCGTCGAGGAAGAGCCAGCCGAGGACAAGGCTGAACCTGAAGGTGATGAACCGTCCAAAGAGCATAGCCTGCTTGCTCGTATCAGGAACACGGTAGCCCGCTATATCCCACAGCTATGAATCGAACACCCGTTTCGTCGAGTAACCTGAAAAGTGTCGGCTACGATCAGAGTTCGAACACTCTCGAAATTGAATTCCACGGTGGCCGAGTCTATCAATACTACAACGTCCCGAAGAGGGTCTATCAGGGACTGATGGCGGCATCCTCTCACGGGAAGTACCACCATCGCCGAATCAAAGACAGCTATCGATATTCTCGGATTCGGTAGATGCTGGATTGATCACAACCTGCCTGCGCTGAAGCGTTCAGCACTAGATTTATATCGCTCGGCTGGCTTTCTTCCAATATGAGTCTCGAAGAGACGGTTGACTACCTCGCCGAGGAACTCGACCTCGAGCGAAGTGAACACGTCCGTGAGGTCGGTCAGTCGGTCGCCGAGCTTCGCGACTGATCAAAACATTTCTCTGAAGTCCCGTTCGACGAGTCCGTCCTCCAGATACGTGATGAACTCTTGTTTCGTTGGTCGTTGACGGTCGAGCAGATCGTCCTGTTCTGCTCGTTCGAGAACTGCCTGCGCGAAGTCCGTACAGTGGGATTCGTGCTGCTCAGCGTACTTCGACAGGGCTTCTCGCCAGTGCATATCCAGCTCCTTTCAATCCCGTTCTGGGTTTCTACCGCTCTGCGACAGGGGGTGAATTTTGATTAAGCCGGTTCATAAACCTTGCTCTACCCACGACGGCGCGGCCCGCTCTCGTGGACCCCTGCTGTACACGGCTTTGAAAAAGGTCGACGAAGACCGACGTCAGATGACGTTCGATTGCTCGTCCGGTGGTTCGGTCCCGAGATCTGTCGTCGCCTCTTGGCAGGCTTCACAGAGCCGATACAGCCGGACTCGATCTCCGTCTGCCGGCTCGATGTGTCCTTCGAGTTCGTCTTCGAGTTCGACCCGCTCGCTCTTCGACACGTCGAGTTCGAAGACGCTGTACTGTCGCCACGCCCCGTATCGTTCCAGCGTCCGGTAGACGCGCCGACGATTCGTGTCGTCGCTGACGTCGTACGTTACTGCGAGTCTCATCGCGACACCTCCAGTGCGTGGTAGTCGTCAAGCTCACCCGTGATCGCTTTCCGCAGGAGGATCACTTGCTGTCGGATCGCTTTTCGACGGCTCACGCGGTACTCGAAGTGCGGGTGTGTCAACTCTTCGTCCATGTAGCCGTCGAACTTGTCCAAGTACGCTTGGAAGCCGTCGTCGGTGAGTCGGTTATCGTTTCCGAACTGATCGTGCGTGATCGTCCCGCGGTTGATCAGGCGCGTGACGAACGCGTCACAGAACAGCGGCCGGAACTCTTCTTGGAGGTCGAGCGCGAGCGACGGTGAGCGGCCGCCGATTCCGGGCGAGAGACCGTCCGACTGCCATCCACCGCTTGCGACGGTGGCCCGAAATGGGCTCCGAGAGTAAGGGGGAGAGAAGGCGACTGGTATGGCGGTGCTGTGACCGAGACCACTCAGGTGATCATAGCGTTCGGTCAGCGACGCCACAGCAAGCGCGCGCGAGAAAGGTGATTTCATAGTAATTTGTTCGTTGCTCTTGGCTCACTCGGTCCACGGAATTCAATCATAAAGTCATTTCGAGCGTTTTAGGCCCGAATGCGCAGGATTGCACTCAACTGTACTGTTTTGTCGGCCCGCCTTTGAGGTATTTCAGTTAACTGCACCAACAGAGAAGGGATACACACAACTGAACTATCATCATTCGTCCCCAGCCACATTTTTCACAAAATTATTCAAGAAAATTGGCTCAGTCAGGTATGTGAAGCTGTTCTATCTCGTCTGTAACGCTCGGCTAAACTCGTCCCATGTGCTGAACGGTCGATGATTATAAATATAGAGTAGGAACAGGCCCGACTATGCCGCACAGGCAGTCACATCGACAGTCGGACAGTAGACGAACAACGCTATCGTCACGGTCCGGAGGTGGTATTCGATGGTAAGCGCTGGGCAGCTGATTCTAGCTGCACTCCCGCTACTGATCATCGCGTTCCTGATGGTCGGGCGGTACTGGTCAGCGACCCGGGCGATGCCAGTCGCATGGGTCACCGCAGCTGTCGTCGGGTATTTCAGCTGGAACATGACGCCACGGTGGATCGCCGCCGCGTCCATCGACGGGGCGATCACAGCTGTCAACATCCTGTATATCGTGTTTGGCGCAATTCTCGTGCTGTACACGCTCAAGCAAACGGGTGCGTTCGACGTCATCAACCGAGGGTTCACTTCGATCAGTGACGACCGACGCGTCCAGGTCGTCCTGCTCGTGTTCCTGATGGGGTCGTTCATCGAAGCAGCCGCTGGCTTCGGCACCCCGGCAGCCGTCGTTGGACCACTGCTCGTCGGCCTCGGTTTCCCGCCGCTGGCAGCCGTAGTGGTCGCACTGACCGGGAACCTAATGGCCATCACCTTCGGTGCCGTTGGAACGCCGCTCATCATCGGTCTCGAAGACGTTTTTAGGTCGTCAAGCACCATCTCGTCCGCGGTCGCACAGCAGGGAATGACCGTTTCGGAATGGGTCGCACAGATCGCTGTCTGGGCGGCAACATATCACGTCATTGTTGGGGTGTTACTCCCGTTCATCGGCGTGGCGATGATGACTCGGTTCTTCGGCGAGGAACGCTCGATCAAGCCGGCACTGGAGGTCCTCCCGCTGTGCCTATTCGCCTGGGCATCCTTCGCAGTGCCGTACTGGCTGACCGCCTACTTCCTCGGTCCGACGTTCCCCGGCCTGTTCGGAGCGATGGGCGGGATGCTCGCAACTGTCGGCGCGCTCAAGGCCGGCTACTTCCACCCCGACGAGGAGTGGGACTTCGGCCCTGAATCCCAGTGGCCCGAACACTGGGTCGGCGATATCGAGCCGGGCGAGACAACTACGGCCGACGAAGAAATGTCCGACCGCGACTCCACGATCGCAGCCGACGGCGGACAAGTCACGGCCAGCCACTCAATGTCGCTTGTCCGTGCGTGGACACCGTACGCGGTGCTCGCGGCGCTACTAGTCGTCACCCGCGTCATCGGTCCGGTAAAGAGCTTCCTTACCTCGACGCTTGTGTTACAGTGGCCGGATATCCTCGGTACTGGACTCACGAACGACTTCGCGGCGCTGTACCTACCTGGCGCCGTGTTCGTCGCCGTCCACCTGCTGACGATTCCGCTACACGGTATGGACCGCGAGGAGATCACCGCTGCTTGGACAGAAACCATCGAGAAGGTCACGCCTGCCGTCGTCGCGCTGCTGTTCGCCGTCGCGACGGTCCAGATAATGATTCAATCCGGTGAGAGTGCCGGTATCGACAGTATGCTGGTAGTTCTCTCCGAAGCGACCGCTGACACGGCGGGCGGCGTCTACCCATTCTTTGCGGCATTGGTCGGCGCATTCGGCGCGTTCCTCGCAGGATCGAACACGGTCAGCGATATCTTGTTCGGGACGTTCCAGTACAATGTCGCGGCCGACCTCGGTATCTCACGGACTATCCTTGTAGCCGCACAGGCAGTCGGTGGCGCAATCGGGAATCTCATTGCGGTCCACAACGTGGTAGCCGCGCTGGCGGTCGTCGGCCTCGTGGGCGAAGAGGGCCGGGTCATACGGCTTGAACTCATCCCGCTGGCATATTACGCAACCGTGACAGGCATACTCGCGCTCCTGTTCTCGTACGTCATCGCCTCGGGAACGTTCTGAAACGATGTCCGGAGACATCCGCGGCCTGGTCAGCGATCCGACGCCAGCTAGCGAAGCAGCACTCGCTGGTTGGAGATATCGTCGACGCAGTCGCCGGCAGAGTGGAGGCGGTAATAGCGGTGGAGAGCGCGTGAGTGCGCGAATCAGCAAATTTACGCACACATCTCAGCGAGCATCAACTATAGTAGGCTCGAAGGCTATCTATCTACATACTGATGATTGAGACGCGTCCTATCCCAGAACGGTTTCTTGACCGCCTCACGGCCTACGACGTAGAATACACCGTCGCCGACCCGGAAGACGTGGAGACGGTCGTCGAGGACGTGGTCTCTCAACCCGCCGTTGGCGTCGAGTCCTCGACGGACGCCTACGGACTCCCCGATACCGTTTCGACGTCGTTCTCGCCGGCCGACCTCGAAGCCGCGGCAACGGGAGTCACGGAGGCCGTGCTCGGCATCGCTGAGTACGGGAGTATCGTTATCCCAACGACGACTAAAGGGATGGAACCGGTCAGTCTCTTCGCCGACGAGCACGTCGCGATACTGGATGCGAGCGATATCGTACCTGGGATGGAGGCAGCATTCGACCGCCTTGGAGATCAGCTTCGGACGGAAAGGACCAGCGCTATCATTGCCACCGGGCCGAGCGCGACGGCGGACATGGGAGCACTGGTCACCGGGGCCCACGGGCCGAAGTCGGTCCACGTAATCATCGTCAACCAATGACAGCGAATGCACGCAACACGAAGGCATCGCACATTAGACACATCCTCGAAACGGAGGGCAAGGCCGTCGCGGAGAACACGCAGGGGTTCAACCAGGGCCGGTACGACTCCGTAGCTAAGCTTGAATCCTACGAGGAACTGAAATCAGAGGCCCGAAATATCAAGGAAGACGCCATCAAGCGACTGCCGACCCTCATCAAGGACTTGCGTGAAACCGTCGAGGAAAACGGTGGAACATTATATTTAGCCGATAACGCGGCCGATGCAAACCGGTATGTCCGCTCGGTCGTTGAAGACCGAAACGCCGGGACAGTCGTCAAGAGCAAGTCGATGACCAGCGAGGAGATTGAGCTCAACGACGCTCTCGCGGAGACCGGCGCTCGGGTCGTCGAGACAGACCTTGGGGAGTGGGTCCTGCAGGTGGCCAACGAGGCTCCCTCCCATATCGTCGCACCGGCAATTCACAAGTCACGGGAGGCCATCGCTGACCTGTTCACCGAGCAGTTCGATCCTGATGATCAACCCGAAACCGCTGAAGATCTGACGATGTTCGCCCGGGAGAAACTGGCCGAGGACATCGCCGCGGCCGACGTCGGTGTTACGGGCGCGAATTTCATTACAGCCGATACCGGGACGATAGCGCTGGTCACCAGCGAAGGCAACGCCCGTAAGACCGTCACTGCCACCGATACCCATGTCGCCGTGGCAGGCGTCGAGAAGGTCGTCCCCTCCGTTGAAGACCTCCAGCCGTTCGTCGAACTCATCGGTCGCTCGGGGACCGGGCAAGACATCACCTCTTACATCTCGCTACTGACGCCCCCGGTCGATTCCCCGACGATGGACTTCGAAGCCGACGAATTCGGCTCGCCAGACGACCGCGAGTTTCACCTCGTACTCATCGACAACGGCCGGATGGCGATGCGCGAGGACGATGACTTACGGGAGACGCTGTACTGTATTCGCTGTTCGGCCTGTTCGAACTCCTGTGCCAACTTCCAGCAGGTCGGCGGCCACGTCTTCGGCGGCGAGACGTACTCCGGTGGAATCGCGACTGGCTGGGAGGCTGGCGTCGAGGGACTCGACACCGCCGCCGAGTTCAACGACCTCTGCACCGGCTGTTCGCGATGTGTGCCCGCCTGTCCGGTCGAGATAGATATCCCGTGGATAAACACGGTTGTCCGCGACCGCATCAATCGCGGCAAGGACGGCGAATTGGACTGGCTCGTCGATGGACTGGTACCCGACGAGGAGCCGTCCGGGCTGGATCCACAGAAGCGGCTGTTCGGCAACTTCGGGACGCTCGCCCGCCTCGGAAGCGCCACCGCACCGCTGTCGAACTGGCTGGCCAACACCGTGTCGTCACGGCTGGTTATGGAACGCCTACTTGGCGTCGACCGGCGGCGGGACCTGCCGGCGTTCCAGCGGGAGACGTTCCGTGCATGGGTCACCGGCCGACAGGGGCCAGCGGACCCGGAGCGAGAGGTCGTTCTCTTCCCGGACCTCTACACCAATTACGTGCACGTCGAACGCGGGAAGGCCACCGTCCGCGCACTCGAAGCCCTCAACGTCACCGTCCGCGTCCCTGACGTGGGTGGGTCTGGCCGCGCACCTCTCTCTCAGGGTATGATATCGACCGCCCGCGAGCGAGCCGAAGCGGTCGCCGACGCACTCGTCCCGCACGTCGAGGCAGGACGGGATGTGGTGGTCATCGAGCCCAGTGACCACGCTCTGTTCCAGCGTGAGTACGAAAAACTGCTCAACGAGGAGCAGTACCGGACGCTTGCGAACAACAGTTACGAAGTGTTCGAATACGTCTACGGCTGTCTGGAGAACGGCGCAGACATCGACACACTTCGGGACGGCGAGGGTGAGCGCGTCGCCTACCACAGCCACTGTCAGCAGCGGACACTGGGTGTCGAGCAGTACACGGAGTACATACTGGACCAGCTCGGGTTCGACGTCCTCACCTCCGACGTGGAGTGTTGTGGGATGGCCGGGAGTTTCGGCTACAAGCAGGAGTACTACGACGTGAGTATGGCCGTCGGCGAAGAGTTGGCCGACCAGTTCCGCGCGTCGAACGCGACCGACCGGACTGTCGTAGCCAGCGGTACCTCGTGTCTCGAACAGCTCGACGACCTGCTCGCCCGCCCGTCGAAACACCCGATCGAACTGATCGCACCGAGTAGCGACGATATGTGATAACGTCGAACGCTATTGGTTCGCATGACCTGTTGTCGCTGTGTTCTGTGACGGCCAAGCGGTCATCCCGGAAGTGGCCGACGACAGGTCGTATCAGTTCCGCCGCCCGCTCCGGCCGACGATCGGCAGTGCGTCACGTAACCCCATTCCGCTGACCAGCTGCACCGTCACGCTATGCGGCTCCACCACCGGCCGAAGCGCGTCGATGAACGCCGCTGGATCAATCGCTGCGTGGACGCGGGCGGTTACCGACGATCCAGCGGTGTGTCTGAAGACGATTTTCTCCCGGCCGAGCCATCCTCCGTCGTAGATTCGGATGTTCGTCAGGTCACTGTACGGTATCTCGATTATCCGTTCAGCGGCGTCCAGGGCCGCCGGCAAGCCGCCGTCTCGGACCGCCTCCGCGAACTCGGTGGCACGGCGCGCCGGCGTCCCGCCGACGAGCCCTACACCGGTGATATAGTCGTACTCGACGACCAGCGCGCGCATCTCGCAGAACAGGCAGTCGAGCAGCCGAAGTGGGTACGCCCCGCGCATGGCGAAGTGGAGATGGACAAAAACATCATCGGTCGCTGCCTCGCCGCTCACGGAAACCACCCTTGTCCAGCCTCAGAATCGGCAACGGTCCCCTCGCTTGCGAGTTTCGCCACTGTGACTCGATAGACGAGAAAGGCCTGCACGACGACGTATCCTGCCCACAGCAAATAACCACCAGGGCTGCTTCCAAGGATAGCCATCTCAACGGCGAACACCGAGATTCCGAGATTCGTGCTGAAGAACGTCCCCACCAATAGGACGCTGAAGTAACCGAAAAAGCCAGCCGCAAACCACATTGCGATGACTCGTCCCCACCCCGGCATTACGTGTTCGGGGAGCCTGACGGCGTTTATGTACTGGACGACAACGATGTAGGGCCACATGAGAAGTCCGGACATCGCGGCCCCGATGACGAGAATGCTGAATGCACCGATATTGACGGGGAGCAGAAGGATGAGGATACCCCACGCACAAAACGCGGTTAACAGTCCCCAGAACAGCTCCGGGAGCTGCCAGCCGATGTCCCGACCGTACAGTTCATAGATAATGTCGGAGCTGTTGCGGACGAACGACTCGACGATGGCGTACTCCGTGGTGAACAGCGCCAGGAAGAGCGTCGCATAGATGACCCAAGCGGCTACTGGCCCGACCGACGGAGCGATATCGACTAGCCACATGTCAACCGCGGTTCGGGTCGTTCCGGGCGCATGGGTCACAGCGATTGCGACTAACGCAGTCGTCGCGAGCACGAGCCCAGCGACGAACGTCAGCAGGTGTTCGAGTTGCGTGACCCGCCACCACCCGCGCCACCGTTCGAGATTCACTGCCGTCGGCGGGAAGGAGAAGCCGTTCTCGTGGACCGTCTCGGGGTCGTCACCGGCGAAGGGGTTCTTGATACGGCCCTGGTAGCGCCCCATCCCGTACCCCTTCTCGCGGACCCAGAGGCTCTGTGAGAGATTCAGATATCCGCCAGCACCCGCGAACGCGAGTCCGCCGAGCAAGATCGCGATCGTCCCGACCCGCGGTTGTTGACCGAACTCGGCCAGTTCGCCGGGGAGGCGAGCAAGCTCCGCAGACGAGCCGATAAGCGCGAACAGCACGAGTGCGAACGCGATCGACAGCCCGACCAGCAGTATCTGGAGTCGCTCGACGACGTTGTACATCAGCGGTGTCAGTTGATAGGTGAGCCAAACAAACACCATCAGTACGATTCCCAGTACACGCCACCCAGCGAGCTCGAAGCCAGCAAAGGCGATGGCTCCCAGTTCTAGACTCGCGGCACCGACCTTGGCCGCACTGGCAGCCCAGCCGGGCCAGCCCAAGCTTGCGAACCCTCCGAGCAAGAAACCAAACGGAACGAGGGGGTGGAGTCGTTCCATCGCACGAAAGACGCTCTCGCCTGTGGCTAGCGTCCAGCGCTGTATCTCCGTGTTAACGACGAACTGTGCGAGGACGCCGACGAGGAAAAGCCAGTACAGCGACCAGCCATAGCGGGCAACTAGTTGCGGCCAGAACAGCGTCTCGCCGCTCCCCAGCGAGGCTCCGAGCATGATCGCGCTTGGTCCGACGACGTACTTGAGTTTCGGGACCTTCGGCAGGTCGAGCGTCCTGAATCTGCCACCGGTCCCCGAATCGGGATGGGCGTCGGTCGCCGGCGACACCTCTAGGTTGTCGTATGCGACTGGCGTATACTCTGACGTGGGATAGCGATGTTCGTCACGCGATTCATAGACATCTGACGGCGCTGGTCCGTTCGTCTCAACCGTGTCCTCCGACACTGTCTCAGCCTCACGTTTCGTCCGTTCTCGGTCCCTACTCATTGATCAGTTTCTCCGCCTCGAAGCTGTTGTTTGGGTCTCTATCGCCCGGTATTCGACCATCTATCTCATCCTCCCACGTAGTGCCAGACGTGTTCACGGTCCTCGTTCACGTCGACGTTCGGCAGTTCTCTCAGCGCTGGCTCGATCGCCTCCCACCACTTATCTGCGGTCTTGTATCCGGCGGGGTGTTCCGGGAATACCTCAACGAGAAACTCCGACTCGGTTGCGTTGGGATTCCGGCTGAGATAGTCATACGCGGCTCTGAGCGCCCCGCGCCGCTTTTCGAGTGTCTCGCCGGATCCTGGGAGTTCGGCGTCCGCGATACCCGTATTGACTTCCGGGTCCCTGTATGTCTCGTGCTCCTTCGCAGAGTCATCGCGGGTGATGCCGGTCAGGGGCACCCACCATACCCGTCCGCGTGCCCCGACCTTCCGGGTAGCGAGCGTGTTCCGCTTGACGAGAGCGTTGAGCTTGTTGTGCGCCGTCCGTCGGGAACAGCCCAGCTCCTCCATTACGTCGTTGGCCGTTAGTGGCCGGGCTTGATCGGTTCGACCCTCAAAGACGGACAGAACGGACTCCAGTGGGAACTCTTGGCCGGAAGTGGACTCCCCAGCCATGGTACTGTCCGTCGTGTTACCCATATATACCGTGTTACACTCATGTGTAATGTGTTTTTGCCTATGTAGTCGTACGGTATTCGTATCGGTCTAAGGATTCAGATTCGAGTAAACCCTGACTAGGTTGGGGTGATTCTTTGGGAGTCATAGCACTACTCTGTCCACCTCCTCACGGACTTCACAAGTCGTGGAGAGACAGAGCCGTACGTTCGGAGTAGCGTCCGCCCCGATTGGAGGCTATCGAACCTCAATAGAAACCCTCGGGCGTGCTGAAACCGGTCTAATCAAAAGGATACCGACTGGAACTACCGCCCTGATTACTTCCAACTGGACCCATGAGCGAGTGCTTATTCGAGGCGACCCTCTCCAAGACCATTTTATGGGGCTAACTGTTTCTCTATGCGCCGAGTACGAGCGACGATGCCGACGGAAAGTTCGCGGTGTTCGTGACAAACCAAGACCATGTCGAGCTAGAGGAGATCAGGAATATCGTGAACGGGTACAATCAGCGGTGGGACATCGAGAATCAGTACAAATCGATCAAGAAGCTCATGCCAAAGACGTCGTCGACGGACTACCGACTTCGGTTCTGCAACTTCGCGCTGTCGACGCTGATCTACAACCTGTGGCGGGTGACGGACTATCTAATTAAGGTCGCGCTCGACGAGCCGATTCGGTCGCGGCCAGTGATCACGGCGAAGACTGTTCGTACGCGCTTGTTTGTAGGCTTATAAGCACGCCAAAAATGTGGGAGGTTCAACAGGTTCGGCATTTGGATTTCTACAAACCACCTGTTTGCTTATAGGTCGGATTTCGGCTACTGGGGTGTAGATTCATGCGCTGCTCGTGGGCTGACTGCCGAAGAGGTCGATATTGAGCAAGGCAACTATGCCAACGCTCCCTTGGAGATTCTGATCGCGTTGAACGTCTCGCTGACGGACAGTCAGATCCGGGTTGACCAACCGCACGCCACCTTCGAGGTATTCTCTCCTCAATTCCTGGACGACCGATTCGCAAACGGCAAGGCTGGTAGTCGTCTCGGAGCAGCCACATTTTGTAAAGCTGGGATGTTACTGTCGAACCTGAAGTCAGGCGGGTCGATTGCTCATGCATTACTGGGCTCGAAATATATATCGACAGTCTAAGTTTCGTAGGTGGCTATGCATGATGAATCGATCTAACCGACCTCAGCTTCACTAGTCCCTATCAAACCTCCATGAAACGGTAAAATCTACCGCCTTACAGCGATTCAACACAGCTCTGTGTCGAGAGTGTTCGACCGACGTAGGACGGAAGCAAGAGATACGCCATCCCAAACACCATCGGGAGCACAGCTCCGAACAGCCCCACGATAGCCACGACGTGGAACGGGGAATCGAACAGAAACGCAAGCTGAAGGCCGACCATGGAGAGTGCACTTCCAATCGCAAAGCGGCGTGTCCATCGGCTAATACTCCCTGATACGGCCATTTGTTCGGAAAGGACTGGATCAGTCCGTATGGGACTCCGTTGTGTTGTCTGTCGGTTCTCGCTGCACGATTACTTCGTGAATCTCGACTTCGTTCGGTCTTTCGAAGGCCTGATCAGCTGACGAATCGTCATGGGCTCGTTCGAACGCAGTTCCCTCACGCCAAGCCTCATAATCCTCACGTGAGTCCCAGAAGGTCATCGTAATATGCCCCTCAGCATCGACTGGAGACAGGAGCTTCAGTCCCTGGAACCCCGGTTGTTCTTCGATACCATGACTTGTGCGTAATCTTTCGATGAACGTCTCTACTCGATCTTCAGGGACTTGCACTCGGTTTGAGACGACGATCATAGCGAGGTCACTATGGATGGATGGTCGTCTCCAGGTAGAAAACTGCACCCGAATATATTCGTGGGACTACTTACGAGTCAGGTCCTCTCTCATCCCTATCGAAGGCAAGTGGGACAACGCAAATGAACAGGTGACATTCACCGGAGTTCGATCCGAGTATCTTTCTAGGAAATCGGTCCGTCACATAGTCTGGTAGTGGCTACTATCTCACATTGAGCAGGGCTCCTCGAATAGATCGCCTCGCATGGCTTGATCCCACATCAAAAATACGTTCGCCAAGACGTTCGTACGAATCTCTACCTTGGGACGGGGTATACCGTTCCGTATGCCCATCGTTGAATATCTCAACTACGAAGTTATCGACGACCGGGGCTGGGACCTGTACGACGAGGAGAATTTCGAGCGGGCTGCCGGGATGGACCTTCCTGAAGAGGACTACGGATTTATTGACGTCCCTCAAGGACAGTATATCCTCGAATCCGCAGAGAGTGACGGCCAGGAGTGGCCGTTCTCCTGTCGAGATGGGATCTGTTCGAACTGTGCAGCAGTGCTCATCTCGGGCGACATTGAGATGGATGGGGATCAGGCTCTTTCAGATGAGGAGATCCAAGAGAAAGAAATACGATTGACCTGTGTTGGGCGTCCGGCAAGCGATTATATCCGACTAATCTACAACGCCAAACAGCTTGATTATCTTCAAGATAGAATTATGTGAACGGTTAGTCGGATGTGGCTATGATGCCGGATGGAATATCTCGGTCGTCACTCCTGTTTTCTTTCAGTACCCGTTCCTCCGCACGATGGAGGATCTCGCTACAGGTCGATTTGGCGATATCCAGTTCTTCGGCGAGGTCGACGAGGGTCGTACGCCGTGGCGTATCGTAGTAGCCGCGTTCGATTGCTTCATCGAGCAACCACTGCTGTCGCTCGGTCAAGAGTGATGAATCTGAGTCGATTTCTTGCTGGATTCGTTCAACAGTATACTGGATACCGAATTCGTCGAGGGTCTCCCCGAGGTCCGAGAGCGTCTCCTGTGGGATCGTCACCTCAAGTGCCATCTTGCCATCCTTGACCTCGAAGGGCATCTCGAGGGGAACCCCGGCGTCCTGTAAGGAGGTTAGCAACAGTGGAACTGTCGTTTCGACTTGGACCCGGGTCATCTCAGAATCAGCTTCGAAGATCGTCAGATTGGTCACCGCGTCGTACTCCCGGAACTCGTCACAGACGGCTTCAGAGTTATTGCCGAGTATTTCAATCCGAGCGACACCGGTCGCCATGTTCGCAGTGGCTGCAAGCACACGAAATCGCGTGTTGGGATGGGAGCGGGACACCTCGCTGATCCAGACTGAATCCGGAATCGTGAGCGTGAGTTGTGCGTGGGGCATAGTCGGGGGTTGTGGTTGGGTTGCTCGGTCATCCGTCAACCGGGCCACTTCGAACTACCTGGTACTATGTTTTTTAGGCACTCCTAAAAATATGTTGGTGTGAATATATTCGGGTCGGATTGAAGTGATGTCTTCGAAGACCTAACTGTAAATCCGCTGAGGCAGAAAGATATTCCCAAGAACGTATATCCGGGCTGATGATCTATTAATACCTGTTATGCCTGACCGTATGTTTCCACCCGCAACTCGCCAGACGCATCAAGAACGATCGACACTCGCACCGAAGGTCAATACCGCGTTCCGGGAGTTCAGTGAGGAAGTGTTCGCCGAAGGGGCCTTGTCGGAAAAGACGAAGCAGTTGATGGCCGTCGCCGCGGGACACGTGACCCAATGTCCGTATTGCATTCGGGGGCACACCCAGGGCGCCCAAGATGCGGGAGCTACTCGTGAAGAGATCATGGAAACGATTTGGGTCGCAGCCACCCTCCGAGCCGATAGCATCCACACGCACGCAGACCAGACATTCGAGGGCCTATCGGAAGAGGACCGTGCCGCACTGGCGCCGGATGCTTCAGACGCTTTCCAAGCGTTCACCGATCGGGCGTTCGACGACGGCATCCTATCGGAACGGCAGAAACGACTGCTGGCAGTCACCGTTGCCCACGCAACCCGATCTAAATCTTGTATTTCCGAGCAGATGGAATGTGCTCGGGATTTGGGAGCGACTGACGAAGAACTTATGGAAGCTATCTGGGTTGCCGTCGAGATGCAGACCGGCGGTGCCTATGCTCATGCGACTATCGCACTTGATGAAATGGAAGATTCCGATACTTGAGATTCTTCGCTGAACGTGTGACACGGTTTTCGGGGTGTGGTGCAGTCTATCCGCTTTGATTGATTGGTCAAGGAGGCGTCACCGATTTGGATGCGCTTCACCGTGTGGCAGATACGAGGATCTACATCTGCTGAAATGGCACAGATGTTGCGGAGAGGCATCTCCTGTAACACGGACAAAAGAGTTCAAACTGCCATCTGCTAAAGCGTGGAAATCGGATTAGTTCGGCCTAACCATTACCTTTCGAGATTCCGTATATATGAACCTATGAGCACCGAAGATTCCAAACCTCAACACGTTAAGAAGCCTGACTCTGGGGACGAGGGGGTGAAGCAGGAGGGAAATGAGACACAGAGGGACCGTGGCGGAACGGACACCGTATCTATCCAACGAACGAAAAATGCGCGTAACCGTCCGAATGATAGTGAATCAGACGGTCAGAATGTACATCTGAAAGTTTTCCGGTACGACCCGGAGGTAGAGGGGAAAGAAGAGCCGCGATTCGATGATTTCTATGTCCCGTTTCATCGGGGAATGACCGTTCTGGATGCGTTAATTTATGCACGCGATCAATACGATTCCTCACTCACGTTTCGCCACTCTTGTCGACAGGCGGTCTGTGGATCGGACGCACTCTTCATCGACGGCCAGCAACGCCTCGGATGTCAGACTCAAATCGATGATCTCGACGAACCAATACGGATCGAACCGCTACCCCACCAGCCAGTCATCAAGGATCTCGTGACTGATATGGGGGATTTCTATGAGCAGATGTACGCCGTCGAACCATACTTTCAGCCTGATGAGTTACCAGATGGAGAACTTGAAGAGCAACGTCAATCCCGAGAGAATCGTGAGAAAATCAAGAAGGCGAGCCGCTGTATCTGGTGTGGCGCCTGTATGTCTTCATGTAATATCGTACAAGGTGATCAGTATTATCTCGGGCCTGCGCCGATCGTGAAAGGCTACCGATTCTACATGGATGAACGAGAGGGTGAAGAGGCCCAAGAACGGCGTTTAGATATCTTGGGTCAGGAACACGGCGTCTGGCGGTGTCAAACGCAGTTCTCCTGTACGGAAGTCTGCCCGAAGGATATCCCCGTGACCGAGCACATCCAAGAGATGAAACGAGAAGCCGTAAAACGAAACATCCGCTTCTGGGAGGACTGAATGCGGCTGTTCACTCGTCTTTCGAGGGGTGCCACGTGAGATCCCCTCGATCAACCGTAAACGGATACGCACCCCCCTTGGGGCAAGTCATTCGTTTTGCATCTGGATCGAAAATGCGGTCTCCCATTTTGTGGCGGTGACCACACGATTCACATTCGAGCTTGACGGACATAGATCCGATTCAGAACGGAGCATCCGGCGATCCGCGACTGGCTCCCTCGTTTTGCATGGCTCGTTCCATCGGGTTCGACCCGACTTCGGCGCTGTCTTCAGGCTCAGCTGTCACGTCACCGGTCTCGAGATACGTCTGTTCGAGTTCCGCGAGTTGGTCGCTAATCGCCTCGCTCTGATGGTGCATCGGTGACGGCCGGACTCGAACGAGGTCATACTCGTGGCGCTCAGAGAGGCCGTTCCACGCCCGAAACGAGCCGATCGTCAGCGTGTGGGTTTGCGGGCAGAACGGTGTCGTCGGGGTGAACTCCGCACGGAGAACACGATCTACACTCTCATCGTCGATAGCGTCCTCAGTATCCCGGTCTTCAACAGCGTACCGATATCCAGCATTCTTGTGTCGAGTGTCGAGGTTCAGTCGCGCGAGATTATAGTTGAACGTCATATCGTAGACTTTCCGTTCTTCGAACAACTCCCGTGTCAGGCGATGGAACGCGATATGGTTACTTCCTGCTAGCACGTCATGTCCTTCGAGAAATCTGTCGGGCATCGGGTTGTGATCCGGAACGAACTCATCGTAGCTATCGAACAGCGAGTCGTCGTCCTTGCCGAATGGGGATGGGAAACCAGGCATAGATATCGGTTTGTCGTCATCCTAAGTACCCTTGTCGCCGGAGATATTCGTGAAAACAAAGAACCGAGATACCGATTACGCTACCACGGCTTCCGAGAGGCTATACGTGAACACGGACGACGTAGCCGCCACAGCCACACTGTTCGATATACTCCCAGTTAATCTCCCTGTCAGCGAATTCGTCTTCGAGTACAGGGAAGGGCTCTGTAGTTTCGCTAGACGCGAGGGCTACGAACGCGTTATCTCCGTAGAAAGCGAAGAGACGGATTGGTTTGACATCCGAAATCCGTCTCTTCACTCGTGTTACGGTGGCGAAGGCTAAATCAGTTGTCGCTAACCCGGACGAACCCGCCGACCCCGAAGGGGGTGGCGGGTTCGCCGAGTGGGCGATGCTCACGCTCCATGCACTCCGGATCGAGCTGGGCAAATCCTACCGCGTTGCGGTGGATTTGCTCAGCGAGATGCCCGGCGTCCTCGACGAGATTGGCCTGACGCGGCTTCCTCACTACACCGTCCTCCGCACGTGGTTTGCACGGATTCCGACCAAGACGTGGCGTGCGTTTCTCGGCGCCTCAGCCGAGAAACGCACTGGCCACGCCGCCATCGACTCAACCGGCTTCGATCGCGACCAGCCCAGCCGCCACTACGCCAACCGCACGCACTACCGCGTTCGGGCGCTGAAAGTCACCGCCTTGGTGGATGTCGAAACGCTGTACATCACCGACATCCACTCCACAACGAGCAAGAAACACGACTCGAAGATCGGTCCGCAGGTCGCCCGCCGGAACGCGGGCGACCTGCGAAGCCTCGCTGCCGACCGAGGCTACGACGCGAAAGCATTCCGCGACGAACTCCGTGACAACGGCATCAGACCGCTGATTAAGCACAGAATCATGAACCCGCTCGATCACGCTCACAACGCCCGCATGGACCGTGATCGGTACAATCGTCGCTCGATGAACGAGACTGTCTTCTCAAGCATCAAGCGCACGCTCGGCGTAGCCGTGCGTGCGCGAAGCTGGTGGCTTGAGTTCCGTGAAATGCTGCTGAAAGCGACCGTCTACAACCTCCGCCGGAGCGTCCGATACCCGTGAAATCAACCGCCGTGTACCGAAACTACAGAGCCCAGGGAAGAGATACTCTGACGGATGGCCGTGGTTTTCGTGAGTTACCAAATTGACGTGGTTGCCATCAGCTGTGTGTTCGACGGCGTCGATTGCTTGTTGAAGAATCAATTCGCGATCCTTCCCATGTTCCGGCTTTTCGAGGTTGGCAGACCAGGAATTGTCGTGGACGCGGTCGGTAACTGGTTCAGCGTCATGGTCGTGATCGTGAGGGGTGCTTGACATTTTCACTTACTACTACGGCTGCTACACGTATACGGTTTCGGTTGCGGAAGCTGTTCTACCCCCGAGTGGGGGTGAATCATTTCGACCCGTCGTCGCGTTTCCATGTGGTGGTACGGCCCCACGTCGTCGCCTTCCCCCACAGCCCGGAGCGCATACATTCTAATTCGACGATTTGGGAATTGTCGACGAACAGGTTCACCTCTGGTCCGAAGTTCTTGATGTACCATTCGAACATTTCCGGACCAGGAGCTTCGAACACGAGATTCTCGATCCCAAGTTCGTTAGCGATCTGGTAGGCGACATCAGTCCGCCACTCTGTGACTTCTTCCGTGATTCCTTCGGCTTCGACCATCAACAGATTTGCACCTGCGTCGAGATGGCGCTGCCCCTCCTCGATAGCCTGTTCGGGACTCATCTGTCCCTGCTCTTCGAGAATTTCCGGATCGGTCGCCCCGCCGGCACCGAACTGGACGTTGATCTCGGGTTTTGGTTCGATCTCGTAGTCGTTCGCTACGACTTCGGTCATCCGAACCATATCGTCAGTCCCGATCGCGAGGAATCCACTCGAAAGTTCGACGATATCGAACCCCAAGCGTTCGGCCTCCTCGAAGTACTGCTCAACCTTATCGTTGTCACGGACGAGGACGTTTTCGACGTATCCACCGGTCGAGACCTTGACATCGTATTCGTGGCAGATGTCGATAAGTTCGGTGACGGCCTCCTCTGGCATCAGCGCGAACGAGCCGCCACTGAACTTGTAGATGTCGACGTACTGCCCCATCGTCTCTAGGATATCCCGGAGCTCGCGCGGCCCCATCGGATCATAGTACGGCCCACGTATCTCCGTGATTCCCTTCTCTCGCGGTTTATCTTCCCTCTCGTTGTGGTGCAGGAACTCGAACGTGCGGTCTACCATAATACAGAGAGAGATTGATTCGCGAATCACTTAGCATCGCGGCCGAATCCCTCCATCTCGTCTTAATGGGGGTTGAGTCGACTGAGGGATCGCTCTACATCATTCCAAACAACCCACCAACTCGTCGACTCCGTGAGACTCTAGATTCGCGACGACATCGATAATACTCTGTCGCCGCTCGTCATCGAACTGCATGCCTGCGGTTTTGTGAAACTTTTCCTCAATTTGGGCCCAGTCCATCGAGTTGGTAGGATGCCCCTCGAAAGCGTCTTTTTCGACGACGTGCGTGGTCCCTTCCTCGAGTTCGATCGTTACGCGGGCAGGCATTTCCCCGGCCTCGAAGCGCTCGGTGAACTCCTCGTCCTCTTCGACGGTGACTCGGCGGAGTAATCGCTGGACATCGTCGCGACCGATCCGCTCGGGATCGTACTGAGCATTGCCCATCTTCCGGTCCAGTAGTGCGGCCGCCAGCATATATGGCAGCGAATGGTCCGCCTGAGCCTTCGTCTCAACTTCGTGGCGATCCCCCTCGCCACCGCCGATGATGAGTTTTGCACCGGCGAACGTGTCCAGGTGGACGGCTTCGACGTCGGATCCGTCAATGTCCTCCTGTTCGGCCAGTTCGATGATCCCTTCGACGGCTGATTGGGCGTACGTCTCTGCGACGTACCGCTTGGTCATAACGTCGTGAACCCGCGTACAACCGGGATCCAACTCGACGTCGAATTCGCCACTGATCACCTGCTTCCAGCCTTTTTGTCCCTCGAAGAGGTTTTTCGGCCCCTCCATCCCATCTTTGGCGAGGAGGGCGGCGTACACGGCGTTCCGGGCTGCATTGGCCGATGCGATACCTTTCCACTCGTTGATGCCGCCGGTACGCGTCACGCGAAGGGCGTTGTGCGCGGTCCCAGCGATCCCGATTGCGTCTCGGGTCGTCTCAACGTCGAGATCAAGAAGCTTGGCGACACCACACGTCGCCGAGATGACGGTATGGGTCACGTGGTCCCAGCCATTGTCACGGACCGGGGCGTTCCATGCAAGCTCACCCTGTACCTCGTAGGCGACCCCCACCCCTTCTAACAATTCCATACCAGAGGCGTCGACGGATTCAGCTGTAGCGATGACCGCACCGATGTTGTCGCTGGGATGGGGCGTTTCTCCGGGCGCAAGAAACGAATCCATAAAATCGAGATAGCGGGTCAACGCTGTGTTGTGCATCGCGGCACCGACTGGTGACGCCGTTTCATTACGACCCCACAGCGTACAGTTATCACCGGGGTTTGCGTGCTGAACGGTTTGGTGGACAGTGTCGACTGGATCGTGTCCGAGTGCATTGATACCGATGCCGACCGAATCGAGTACCCGCTTTTTCAGTTCTTCGCACGTCGTCTCCGAAAACTCCCTGTAGGAGACATCTGTGACGAATTCAGCGAGTTCTTCTGTGGTTGCCATACCTGGGTATAGCAGTGGTTCACGGATACGGGTTTGCCCGAATACGGGGTCCCGAGCTTTTACCGATAGAATGGATTCCCCTAATGATGATTATCGCTAATATATCCGCCACGTAGTTCACTGACATACGCACCTGACTGCCTAGTATGCCAGAATCAGTAGTGCTCCCCGACGGGTGGGAACAAACACTCGACCGGTCTAACTTCGACTCGTTCATGGACCGCGAATACACAACCGTCGCCTTTGTCCACTCTCCAACTGGGCGGAAGGTGATAATCAACGATGTACAGGAGCCAAACAGTTTCGGAGGATGGGGCTATCTGATTCATGTTACCGATCCGGAGTACGGCGAGTTGGGTCTCGTTGAGGACCTCCAGACCGCTCGGGAGATCGCACACGAGTTCATGGAAGAACACCCGAATTAACCGCCGTTCACCAAGTATGAGCCACGAACACGATCATCTCAACCGGACCGGCACAGGGACGGACTTCAATTTCAAGAACGACGTGTTGGCTGAGTTCAAGTCAAAGACGGGGCTCACGGAAGAGACGGTTCGACTCATCTCAGAGCAGAAAGACGAACCCGACTGGATGCTCGAACGGCGGTTGAGTGCGCTCGAACAATTCGAGCAGATGCCGATGCCGATGGACTGGCCAGGGCAACCTGACCTCTCTGAAGTCGATATCGACGAGATCGTCCCGTACCTACGGCCAGATGTTGAGCCGGAAGACAGCGTCGACTCGTGGGATGACCTTCCCAAAGACATCCAAGATACCTTCGATAGACTCGGAATTCCGGAAGCAGAAAAGAAGGCCCTCTCCGGAGCGGGCGCCCAGTACGAATCTGAGGTCGTCTACCAGAACATGAAAGACCAGCTCCAGGAGAAAGGCGTCATCTTCTGTGATACGGACACAGCCGTTCAAGAATATCCCGAACTCGTCCGCGAGCACTTCATGACCACGTGTGTCCCGCCGAGCGACAACAAGTTTGCAGCCCTCCACGGCGCCGTCTGGTCTGGCGGATCGTTCGTCTACGTTCCCGAGGGCGTCACCGTCGAGATGCCCCTCCAGGCGTACTTCCGGATGAACGCTGAGGGGATGGGTCAGTTCGAGCACAAGATCATCATCGCAGAACCCGATTCGGAGGTGCACCTTATTGAGGGCTGTTCTGCACCGCATTACGGTAGCCACAATCTTCACAGTGGCTGTGTTGAGGTGTTTGTCAAGGAGGGAGCTCACGTCCAGTACTCTACTGTACAAAACTGGTCGAAAAATACCTACAACCTGAATACAAAACGTGCTATCGTCGAAGCCGACGGAACCATGGAATGGATCTCAGGCTCGATGGGGTCAAAAGCGACGATGCTCTACCCCGCGTCGATACTCAAGGGTCCGGGGGCGACGGACAACCACGTCACCATCGCCTTCGCTGGTGAAAGGCAGAACATCGACACCGGCGCAAAGGTGTATCACACCGCGCCTGACACCCACTCCACCATCGAGTCCAAATCCATCGCGAAGGATGGCGGCCGCACGAACTACCGCGGGCTGGTCCATATCGCAGACGGGGCCGAGAACTCTTCGACGAGCGTCGAGTGTGACGCGCTGATGTTCGATGCCGAATCGACATCGGATACGATGCCGTACATGGAGATTCGAGAGGATACTGTCGACGTTGCTCACGAGGCCACTGTCGGGAAGATCGGCGATGAGGATATCTTTTACCTCCAGAACAGAGGCCTCGATGCAGAGGACGCGAAGCAGATGATCGTCGCCGGGTTCATTGAGCCACTCACGGAGGAACTGCCGATCGAGTACGCGGTTGAACTCAATCGGCTAATTGAACTCGAAATGGACGGAAGCCTCGGGTGAGTAACGATGTCGAACACTGCCCCCAGTCACGACAACGAGGGTACCGAACCGGTTACGGATCGCATTCACGACCACGCTTGGGCAGCAGATCTTGAACAGCCAGAACACGCTGCTGACCGGGAATTAGTCGTCAAACAGGCCATCAAGGCCATCAAAAACACTGTCGAAGGCACCCACGTCCAGCTCGTCACCCACGAAGAACACGGTCATCCGTCGAAGTATCTCTACCCGGCCCTCCACGAGGAGTTCGGTGACAATATTGACTGGGAGTACATCTGCCAGTGCAACTGTGGCGGTCATATCCTCCGCGTTCACGTATGAAGCGTTGCTGCTCCCGTATTTCGAAACAACCTCGGCTTGAGTCCAAGGCTCGAGTAGACAACCGTCTCAGTAGGGTGATAATCGACAGTAGCACCTCAACGATGCCGTGATACTCCCTTACCGTGAACGGCGAGATACCTCCTCACAAAAAATAGCGAGGGGGCTTATATCGTTGTCTGGGTGAGTGTGAGGTTGGACAGATAATCCCACAGTGGCCGATTCCGGTGTCCGGAACCGTCTGGTGGGCTGAGCTACTCGGTCAACTGACGTCTCGAAAGATGTAGAGATCAAGCGGCGTTCCTTTTGTGGTCGGAACACCCGATTCAGATCCTCCAGTAGTTCGCCCTGGGTTGAGGGCGTTCCTGGTGTCTCCGAGGGTCGCTTCCTTTTCGTCTTCCTCTTCAATCGCGGCTGGACTGGTACATGACTGTCCCGCGCTGTCGACTGGCTTCTGTGCTGGTTCCCGGAATTGCTTGGAGTGTTCTTGATCTGGATCAAGCTGGGAGAGATACGCACCCAAATTCCTCGTCTCGACTGGCGCAGAACTTCCCGTCCATACATCCGGGACGACTCCGACGAGTTTGAGCGAATCCATCCGAGCTAGGTGTTGGGCCGATTCCAGGTGATCGTTGGCGAGGACCCACCCGCCTGATTGGAGGTTCCCCGCCACGATAGCTTCTTCTAGCAGCCCGGCGTTCCGGAATATGATTACGTCGGCGTCCGTCTCAAGTTCATATTTTGTGGCATCGGTACCGACCGCTTCGTAGCCCGCGCGTTTCAGATGGGTCATCGCGGCTTCGTCGATATCGGCGTAGACGACACGGCTTTCCGTAAACGTCTCAGAAGGGCTCACGTCGTGTCCCGATCCCGGATGATAAACGATCTCGGGTGAAAGGCTAAAACAGTCGGCGACGGCCTGGTACTGAGTAACCCTATCCTCGTAGATAATCGGCGAAGAACCGCCATTCATCGACACGAGATGTGCAGGACATAGCTCCCGGGGCAATCGATAGTCTAACTCGTCCGTTTCGGAATCAATCTCATATCCCGCCGTATGGACTCCTCGGGCTGCCTTCCGTACCGGTTCAACCTCCGTCACGATCTGGGACCATTCTGGTTGTCCTCGTTCTCTAGCCTGTTGCAGATAAGTGGCTTCTGCCTCGCAGGCTTCGTAATATAACCTTTTGACTTCAGTGGCGAACGTAACCTCCGGCGACGATCCAGATCCGGACGTATCGCTATCGAGTTCTGCGAGGTATCCTTCGATTCTGTCCGGAACTTCGCCGGGTTCGTAAGGCCATTCCTTGACGAACTGGTCGTAGACATCCAGCGCGTCTAACAGCTGGTCTGCTTTACTTCGGAGGTCGTGGACCGTTACAACCATCTGACCCGAATCTTGCCATATAGTCCTATTGTCACGACTGATCACTCATCCATCAGAAGTCGATATCGAGCGATGCGGACACACGAGAGAATCCCGGGATCACCCCGACCGGTGTCCCGAGGGAACAGTCCGAATCGATCGAACCGTCAGTCATCCTTCTTCCGTTCGAACATAATATGGCCCGTCCCAGTCGTTGACCCACGCTGGTGCCGCAGAATGTGCCTGCAACAGGTTTGCCTCGTACGACTCGTCTGCGAAGACCGTTCCGGCGTCGTCTGTGGCGTCGACTTTCGGAACAGTATATGTGACCGGATCCCGCTCTCGTGCGGGGATCAATTGTTTCTTATCTCGGTGGTGAGCCTCACCGGGTGAGTCCACCCACTCCTGGGGGTGGAATACGACCCTGACCTCGGATTTGACTTTTCCCCCTGACATAGCTAGAACGGGGTTTCCGATTTTTCACCGGATCCACTGTCCGTAGGGTTCTCAGCCTTCCCGATCAGCACTCTGAATTCGCCCGGTTCACGCTGGCGGTACGCCCAACGGAACTCCGGTCCCGCCTCGGCCTCGAACTGATGATACAGCGGCTTCGGGTCGTGGTCATTCACCAGCACGAATCCAGTCCCGGTCTCTAATTCGTCGTACGCCTTGTACACGCGTTCATGGCGCTGAGCCGGTGGTAGATCCCTGACATCGTGTTCCTCGACGATTTCGATTCGCTCCTCATCCGACGGCGATGCCGTCACGTCGTCGCCGGAATCAGTTCGATTGGTGTTTTTGTCGGTGCTATCGCTGTTCGTGATCTGAACTCGGCAGCGCCCCGGTTCCGATTCGACCACCTCCCAGACGAACGAATCACCGTACCGCTGGCGAAACTCCTGATGAAGCGGCTTTGGTTCGTGCGGAGCGATGAGTTCTAACGTCCCCCCTTCGGGAAGCATCCCATACCGATGGTGGATCGTGGGGTGGCGTTCCTCTTTGGGGATGTCACGGACATCGTACCGCGTGACGATATCCTCATCGGTGGCCTCAGAATCGCCAGTTTTGATGATTTCGACCCGCCATTCTCCGGATCCACGGCTCCTGTACTCCCAGTCGACCACCTCTCCGTGCATCGATTTGAGTTCGTGGTATAGGGGTTTCGGGTCATGGTCGTTCACCAGTACGAATCCCTCGCCTACGCCCAGTTCATCAAATATCTCGAGGAGGGCTTCGTGTCGCCGCTGTGGCTTCAGGTCACGGACGTCGATGGCCCCGAGCGCGTCGTCGAGGGGCTCTCCGACGGCCACCCGGACTTCTCGGGGTTCTGCGTCGGGATCTGCGTACTCCCATTCAATTACGCGGTCGTATTCGATCTGGTAGCGGACAAGGTGAGTATCGATGTCATCCTCGGCTACGACCTCGAAATCGTCTCCCGGTTCAGTCTCATCTAATGTATTGAAGAGTTGTGTGCGATGGTCTTCTTCCGGCCGATCACGCAAGTCGAGTTTGTCGGTCATCTAGTAGAGAGTCTTGGAGTAGGCGGAAGATTCCTGTGCCGAAGGGATTCGCACTCTCTACGAGGTATGCAGGCTGGCACCTACTGGCGGTGACGACGATTAACGTGATCAAACTGCGTATTATAATAATAACAACATATCTAGCGTCGTGTCTCCATGACGTAAAGTAGAGCGCAGGATTCGATTCGCCTGAATACTAATACGTCTGTATCACGGCTTACTAGACCCTATGGATGTAGTCGATCCGTCCACCGGAACTCGGATTGAGACGTATGAGGAACACACTGAGAGTGACGTAACAGAAGCGTTGGACCGTTCGACCGAGGCGTTTGACAGCTGGCGTACCCGATCGATTCGTGAGCGTGAGCAGCTCCTCGCAGCTGCGGGTGACGTTCTCCGAGACAACAAACAGGAGTACGCAGAGACGATGACGCGGGAGATGGGCAAGCCGATCACGCAGGCCATCGGAGAGGTCGAGAAGTGTGCCTGGGTCTGTGACCACTATGCGGAATATGCGAGTACCTATCTCGACTCGGATTCTCATCCGAGTCCACCTGGTTCGACAGTCAAAACCGAGTATGAACCACTCGGGCCCGTTCTCGCGGTGATGCCGTGGAACTTCCCATTCTGGCAGGTGTTCCGGTTCGCCGCCCCGTACCTCACGGCTGGGAACGTGGGACTCCTCAAGCACGCCTCGAACGTACCAGGATGTGCGCTCGCGATCGAGGACGTGTTCCGGGAAGCCGGCTATCCGGAAGGAGTCTTCCAGTCACTCCTGATTCCCTCGGATCTCGTCGACGACGTCATCGCAGACAACCGGGTTCGGGCGGCGACACTGACCGGGAGTGGTCCGGCTGGCCGGTCCGTTGCCGCTACAGCCGGCGAACACCTCAAGAAGACGGTGCTAGAACTTGGCGGGAGCGACCCGTTCGTTGTACTGGACGACGCCGATGTCGTCGAGGCTGCCGAGACTGGCGCATGGGCACGGAACCAGAACGGTGGTCAGTCGTGTATCGCTGCAAAGCGCTTCATCGTCCATACGGACGTGTACGACGACTTCCTCGATGCATTCGTCGACGAAATCGACTCGCTCACAATCGGTGATCCGATGGACGAGGGAACCGATGTCGGCCCCCAGGCCCGGCAGGATCTTATGGAGGAGTTACACGAACAGGTTGTGGAGAGTGTCGATGCTGGGGCGACGGTCGTTACTGGCGGTGACCCTCTCGATCGTGAGGGAGTCTTTTACCCACCCACGGTTCTGACCGACGTCCCCGAGGGGTGTCCTGCCGACAGTGAGGAGACGTTTGGTCCCGTCGCCACGGTGTACGAGGTTGCCGATGAGGACGAGGCAGTCAGCAAAGCTAACGACACAAACTTCGGGCTCGGAGCGAGCATCTGGATCGAAAACCGTGACCGAGGTGAGCAGATTGCAGGCCGCATCGACGCCGGCTGTGTCTACGTGAATCAACTGGTAAAATCCGACCCCAGAGTCCCCTTCGGTGGGGTCAAAGACTCAGGATACGGGCGCGAACTCTCCGAAGCCGGAATCAAGGAGTTCGTCAACCGCAAGACGGTGTGGGTTGAATAATGAAAGCCTCGGACCTACTGGTCGCCTGCCTCGAACGCGAGGGCGTCAATCACGTGTTCGGCGTTCCCGGCGAGGAGTTAGAGGATCTGCTGTTCTCCATTCGGGACTCCGAAGTGACGTTCATCCCGGTCCGCCACGAACAGGGCGCGGCGTTTATGGCTGACGTCCATGGCCGCCTGACCGGCGATGCAGGCGTCTGTCTTGGGACGCTCGGTCCGGGTGCGACGAACCTTCTCACGGGCGTCGCCGACGCGCATCTCGACAAAAGTCCGTTGGTCGCGATAACCGGGCAGGGCGGACTCGAACGCCTCCACCAGGAGAGCCACCAGGCTATCGACGTACTGCGGACGTTCGAACCTGTGACCAAGTGGAACACTCAGCTCGATAGTCCAGACATCGTCCACGAATCCGTCCGGAAGGCGTTCAAGGTCGCCGAGTACGAAAAACCCGGTGCGACACACTTGGAACTTCCTGAAGACGTCGCCGCCGAGGAAACTGACATGCGGCCGCTTGAATCCCGGGACCGCGTTCCATTCGCTGCCCCGAATCCTGATACGCTCGCTCAGGTCCAGGAACTCCTACGAACAGCAGAGCGACCGGTCGTGATTGCCGGAAACGGGGCCGTCCGGACGCAAGCCGCGACACAGCTCCGCGAATTCGTCACGGAGACCGGTATCCCGGTCATTTCGACGTATATGGGGAAGGGGGCAGTGTCTGATGCCGACGAGCACTCGCTGATGACGCTCGGTTCCGGAACCGATGGTGAAGCCGCAGTAGCCATTTCTCGAGCGGATCTCGTCATCACCGTCGGCTACGATATTGCCGAACATGACCCGGCTGATTGGAACAATGGGACGGTTCCGCTCGTTCACATCGATAGCGAGCCTGCGGAAGTGTACGAAGCATACGATCCTGACATCGAGGTCATCGCGGACAGCGGTCGAACGCTGCGGAATCTCACTGATTGGTACCAGTCCGCTGGGTCGACCTTCGAGACAGGGTGGTTCACGGACCTCAGAGAGCGAATTGTCTCGGACGTCGACCGGACTCCACGGGAGACGGCTCCGTTCACCCTCGAAGAGGTACTCCCGGTATTGCGCGAGGCGATGGCGCCCGAAGACGTCCTCGTATCAGACGTCGGGAATCACAAGATGGCGATCGCACAAAACTTCCCGACGTACGAGCCGAATACCTGTATCATCTCGAACGGTCTCGCCTCAATGGGTATCGCGGTTCCGGGCGGTCTCGCAGCCGATCTAGCAGTCGATGCGAACGTCGTTGCAGCGACTGGGGACGGTGGGTTCCTGATGAATGCCGCCGAAATCGAGACAGCGACTCGTTCTGGCTGTGACTACACCATCATTGTATTCAACGACAACGATTACGGACTCATCTCGAAGAAACAACGCGATCATACGGGTGAGTCGTTTGGAACCGGACTAACTAATCCCGATCTCGTGACCTTCGCCGAGAGCTTCGGTATCGATGGATATCGGCCGGAATCGAGATCCGACCTCAAAGAGGTAATCACGTCTGCGGTCGGTGGTGATATGGCACTCATCGAGGTCCCCGTCGAATGACCACTCCTGCCGAGTCACAGAGCGAAGAATACGTCGCAATCATTGACCAAGACGAAGTCACCGACGAAGTACGGAACATCGCAATCAAGTACGACCCACTAAATCGGTCCGGTCACGAAGGGTTTCATGTCACCGAGGACGGCGAACTCCACATCGATGACAGTAAGGTGATGGGAGAGCACAAGCTGATCGAAAAGAAAATCCCTAACGACGCAATCCGAATCGTCCCACTCCCCTCCGAAACTGGTCAACTCGTCCACCAGTACGGCGAGAACGGATTCCGACTGTACAACCTCCCGGCACCGGACGATGGCTCGGTCATTGGCCTTCTCGGTCGGAACGGGATTGGGAAGACAACCGCTCTACGTATCCTGGCGGGTGAACTGGTGCCGAACTTCGGAACCCCGAACGGGATCAACTGGGGTAAGGCGGTCGAATCGTTCCGAGGGACAACGCTCCAGACACATCTCGAACGGCTCCGTGACGGAGCGGTTACAACGGCCTATAAAAGCCAGCGAGTCGACTCACTATCCGACACGGATGACGAGACGGTGCGACAGCGGCTGACCTCTCGATCGACCGATCCGGGTCATCTCGTCGATGAACTTGGACTTCGGTCAATCAGTGACCGGTCTTTACGTGACCTCTCCGGTGGTGAACGACAGCGCGTTGCCATCGCAACGACTCTGCTGAGCGACGCGAACCTCTACCTGTTCGACGAACCGTCATCCTTCTTGGACGCCAAACAACGGTCGACCGTTTCCCAAGTAATCCACGAACGTATCCGGGATACCGATGCGTCAGCGATCGTCATCGAACACGATCTAGCGATGCTTGATCTACTCTCCGATGGGATTCATATCCTGTATGGAGATCCGGGAGGATTCGGGGTCGTCTCCCAACGACTCTCGGTTCGTGCTGGTATCAATCAGTTTCTGGATGGATACCTGACCGAGGAGAACGTTCGGATTCGGGGGAATGCCATCGAATTCCCTTCAGCCAGCGAGCGTGGGTTGCCCAACGAAGACCCAGCCCTCGAGTACCCGGAACTACAGAAAGAGTTTGCCGGATTCGCATTGTCAGTCGACCCTGGTCAGATTTACGCGAGTGAATCGATTGGCATCGTCGGAGAGAACGGTCTCGGGAAGACGACATTCGTGAAACTACTCGCAGGGAGTATCGAAGCTGACAACGGAGCTGTTCCGGGTACGTTCTCTGTCTCGTACAAGCCACAGTACATAACGCCGGATAGCCAGGAGACAGTCCGTGAGCGGTTCGCAGCAGTTACTGACATCCACTCCCAGCGCTTCAAAACATGGATCCGGGATCCGTTCGACCTCGAGGTGCTGTACGACAACCCCCTCGATTCGCTCTCTGGCGGCGAACTTCAGCGAGTCGGCATCGGACTATGTCTCGCTCGCGATGCTGATCTGTATCTCATCGACGAGCCGTCTGCATTCTTGGACGTTGATCGGCGCGTGTCTCTCGCTGACGAGATTCACCAATTTAGCAAACGAACAGATCGTCCGGCCCTCGTCGTTGATCACGACCTCTTCGTGATTGACCGGGTCGCAGATCGGTTGATTGTGTTCGACGGAACCCCCGGAGATCATGGGCACGCGAATCCACCGCAGTCGGTACGAGACGGGATGAACACATTTCTCTTATCGCTTGGGATTACGTTCCGTCGCGATGAGCGGACGGGACGTCCACGGGTCAACAAGCCTGGCAGCCAACTTGACCGAGAACAGAAAGCCAACGGGGAATATTACTATAATCGATAGTCCACAGCCAGTCCGAGTGCTGATTTACTGCTGGTCTTCGGTGCCATCGGTTTCCCCCTCTTCCAGTACTCTGAATGTGCGCATCATGTCGTGATCTTCGTGTTCGATCATATGACAGTGCCACATATAATCTCCCGTTTGGTCGTTGAATAGCCCCTCATATTCCCCGAAGTGGGCGATTACGTGGACTACTTCACCGGGGTCGACGGTAACCACGTCGTTCCACCCGAACTCGTATGGCTCAGGCGTCTCGAGTGCAGCTGGGTCGATATCGTTCTCGTTCGGATCATAGTCGCCAGCTGACTGCCGTCCTAACACCTGAAAATGCACGAGATGGAGGTGTATCGGATGGGACATCCCGGTGAAATTGGCGAGACTCCAGATCTCGGTATCGCCGAGTGTCGGCTCCTCGGTGACCGGGTCGGTGAGCCTGAGACCTGCTGGCTGCTCTTCGGTACCGAGCAAGTGGAGCGGTCTCCCGTAGTCGTCAGCCTGTACAGCAAGTGTGAGATACCGTTCGGTGTCAGCCGAATCAACAGGAATAGTTGGTACCTCTGTCAGTCTACTCGGGATCTGACTGGTATCCTGTTCACTCGCTGAGTCACTCACGTCGAAGACCATGATCTCAGGGAGTGGTTCCTGGTCATCCTGCTCGGCACCGACTGTTCCACGATACATCGCCGGTGCGTTGTTGTGGAGGAGTAATGTCTCTCCAGCGTACTCTGTGAAGTCGACGATCACGTCGGCACGCTGGCTCGACCCAATCTCGAGCCGATCGTTAACTGTGACCGGTTCTGAAAGGAGGCCGCCATCATTCCCGATCTGGACGAATGGAGGCCCCTCGCCGTCAGTTTCGCCGGACTGTTCGTCATACGAGAGCACTTTGAGGTTGTAAAACCGGCTATTGGCACCGTTGAGGATGCGAAACCGGTACTTTCTGGGCTCGACGGATAGTCGCGGCCAGGCCTTCCCGTTGACAACCGACGTATCGCCGTAGAACCGTGGGACGAGACTCGGCTCAGGAGACGAACCGCCATCACCGTCTTGCTCGTCCGGGACGGTAGTCGGATAGTGCAATGATCCGTCCTCGTTGAAACTTCGATCTTGGAGTACGAGCGGAATTTCGTACTCGCCTTCCGGAAGATCAAGATCCTGTTCGTGGTTGCTTCGGAGGAGATAGAAGCCCGCGAGTCCGGCATATACGTTCAACCGCGTGATTCCGAGCGAGTGGTCGTGATACCAGAGGGTCGCTGGCGGCTGGTCGTTCACGTAGTAGTAGTCTTCTTTCTCGAACGCGGGCCCTGTTTCTTGAAAGTCTCGCGTGAACCAGGCCTGAGGGTCGCCGTCACTTGCGGCTTCGATGTTCCCCCCATGGAGGTGCGTCACGGCCCGTGTACCCGGCGAATCGTATGGGATGAAATCGCTGTGGATGGTCGGATCCTCTGGCAGGAGATGGTCGTCCGGAAGCTTGTTTTGCCACTGGACGTAGATCGGCTCCCCCTGTTGAGCTTCAATCGTCGGGCCAGGAAACTGGCCGTCGTATCCCCAGATGGTCGTCGGTGGGAGGTCGCGATGGACCTTTTGCTCGACTTCTCGCATTTCCACCTCGTAACGTGGATGCCCATCTTTCGTTCCAGTCGGGTCAATAACTCCTGGGCGTGGTACCTCGTCGACCCACTTATCGAGACTGGGGGTCGAATGATCTGTTGCTGTCGCTCGTTCCGTCGTCTCTGTCCTATCCGTAGCCGCTGGTGCAGTAGGTGCACCAGTCGAACACCCTGCGAGAACCGACGTGCCGGTCACCCCAGCTGCTACGAGAAACTCACGCCGTGAGACACCGATCTCTGGAAGGCCGATTCCGTCACTCATTATATTTCGTCAGTAGCTGACCCACGGATGTATGGGGCTGGGGGAATCGATTCGGGAGTAAGCGTACCCACACTCAAATTCAGACAGAGTACACGACGCAGTTGATGATGCCTCCCCCCTCTCGTTTCGAGAGAATATATTCGGAACGACAGTCAGGGAGGCAACGTCCTATCTGTGAATATGGGCGCAATACCGGGAAACCTCGAGACAGATCAACAACCTCCAATGACGCTTCCGCTACGACACTTCGTCGTCGGACTCGGGTTTCTTCTTGGCGGAACCCTCGTTGGAATCGGGATCGTCGTCGATGCTATCCCCGGGCTCGGAACGCTGGCGCACGTCCATCTGCTGCTAGCGGGGTGGATCTGCATTACGATCATGGGCGCGATGACCCAGTTCGTTCCCGTCTGGTCGGGCGCTACCCTCCACTCTCGCAGACTTGCGAGCGCACAGCTAACCCTCGTCGTCGTCGGCTTGGTCGGGTTCGTTACGGGTCTCGTACTCAACTCGCTCGCGTGGCTCATCCCGTTTGGCGGACTCATGCTCGCTGGATTCTGGACGTTCGTCTATAACATCGGGCGGACACTGCGCTCTCTCGACTCGTACGACGTAACAGAGCGCCACTTCTTACTCTCGCTGGGGTTCTTTGCTGTACTCACCGTGCTGGGCTTTCTTCTTGCCCTCGATTTCACGAGGCCGGTGTTCGCACACGTCGCTGTCAACCGCCCGAACGTCGTGGCAATGCACGCGACGATCGCTGTCTTCGGCGCTATCCTGACGACCGTCTACGGCGCCCTCTATCAGTTGGGAACGATGTTCACCCAGACCGAACTCCACGGCGTCGACGAGTATCTACAGCCG
The DNA here is from genome assembly GCF_051195075.1 of Halobaculum sp. EA56. Classification (NCBI taxonomy): domain Archaea; kingdom Methanobacteriati; phylum Methanobacteriota; class Halobacteria; order Halobacteriales; family Haloferacaceae; genus Halobaculum; species Halobaculum sp. EA56. The sequence continues at coordinate 14,805 of NZ_JBNTJX010000017.1, read as the reverse complement.
ATCGAAGAGATCGGTCATCCAGTCGGTGTCGTCCTACTGGCGGTTGGCAGAGTACTGGAGACAGTACTCGTCGCCCAAGTTGGTGCTGTGCTCATACTGGCGGCAGCGCTCGCTTTCAGTACGATTCTTGGGCGGAAACTCTATGAAATGCAAGTAGCCTGGACACCGATGCATACCCGGTATGCGATCGTCGTGCCGGGATTAGCTGCGTGGGCGCTCGTCACGATACCAGCGTGGCTACAGACCCCCACTGCGCCGGAACACCTATTCGGTGCGCCAGGAGCAGTCCACCTCTTCGTTCTCGGCACTATCGGATTCGTCGTCCTCGGGACTCTCTATCACATCATTCCGTTCATCATCTGGGTCCATCGATACAGTGATCTCCTCGGCCTCGAAGATGTCCCGATGATCGACGACCTCTACGACAGCAGGATCGCAGCGACAGATGCGACGTTGCTGGTGAGCGGCACCCTTGTACTCGTCGCGTCGGAGTGGTTCCAGCTTTCGTCGATTTTCCAGATCATCGGTGGCGGGCTCGTTAGCCTCGGAATCGTCGTTTTTAGTGCAAACATGATATTCGTCATCCGCGACCACAGTCCACACTCCTTAGGTCGAATTCTCTTGGGCTCGCTCGACCCCCGCCAGCGATCAAGAGCAACAGGGGAGCACCCTACCAAAGAGTAGTAGAGGGATGTCTTGCCAAATAGTTGTTTTCCCGACTTTGACGGATATTGTCTAAAGGATTCAACGAGCTGGAAAGGACGAGTGTTTCAGTTCTTCACCTGGGACGATCTACATTCGTTGAGGGCTGAATCAATCGTCTGATCGTGATGCCAAGACGATCAATGCACTCGTCTCTTCGATAGCTTGAGGAGCGATTTCTTGATCGCCGTCAAAGTGGGCAATATCGCCTGCCGTCAGTTCGTGTGTCTGGTCTCCGAGTTGTAACTCGACTGTTCCTTCGATGAGATAAAAGATAATCTCGCGGTCGGGGTGTGAGTGGGGAGCGACTCCTTCACCCTCGTCGAGTGTGAGCCTGATCGTCTTCGGTTCCGCATCGGGGAAGACGTTCGCGTGTGGCTGTCCATCTAGTTCGTCGAGTGTCCGGATCGTGGTCATGGGTTTTGTGGGTCGAAGTCGTTTTGCTGGAGTCCTTGGCGGACTGGTTCGTGTTCGACGTCGGTGGGCGGCGGCGCAGTAACGAGGAAGGCTTCCAACCGTGAGTCGGAATTGGCCTTGATGCCCCTGTCAGTATCTGTTTCGACGACAATCACGTCGCCGGATTCGACAGAGTGTTCCTCGTCACCGTCGCGGACGAGTCCGGTTCCGGAACGGATGTGGATCGCGACGTCACTGGATGAGGCGTGAACCGGGATAAACTGCCCCGGTTCGAAGTAGCCACAGACGACCTTCATCCGGTCACTTCGGAAAACCTCGACTGCCGAGAATTGGTCATCGTCGTATGCCCGCTCCGTATCGAAATCGGTAGCCGTCACGTTGATCCCTCCGGTCGACAGATGTCACAACCGATTGACCAGACTGCGATGAGTACGATTACAGCCGGTACGTGGGCGAGTACCAGTAATGGGAGGACTAGCCGACCGAGTCCGAGTGCACTCCCGAGGGCGCGGACGCCAGTCCCAAAGACGGGGAGTGAAAGCAACGCTACGAGGGTGATCGCACCTCGGATCGGGAGGGATTTGTCGTCGATTGTATGATGGATATGCCGGAGATGGTTTCGTATCATGATATCTGCATGATGCGGAAATGGGGGTTATTGCCGCTCTGTTCCCGACTCATATTTTTAGGCTGGCCTAAACTCATCCAGATGGATTTCTGGCGAGAGACTTAAAATAAGTTGTTGCGAATATATTCAGTTCGTCCATAGTCAACTAGTCTAATGATGAGAAATTCCACGAGTTCCTCGAAGGATGAACGTCCAGAACCGACCTTCAGTACAGATGTCCTTCGTCAAGCTGGGGTCAACGCTAGTCAGTAGCGATACCAACGGGGAAGAACGAACCGAACGAGATGTTCGCGACTAAGCATATGGGGGTCGCCCCCGAACTCACACCAGATGTCCAAACACGCCTTCCTGCTGTTGTCGTCTCCCGAAACACCGGGTAAGTTCGCGAATCCGCTTAACTATGCTCGTCAATTGGACGAAGCCGGCCACGATGTCGCAGTCTACTTCGACGGTGCAGCGACATACTGGTTCGATGGAATCGAAGATCATCCGGGCCCCGCAGTTGAGGCCTATGAGCAAGCCAAAGAGCGAGGACTCATTGCAGGTGTCTGTGACCACTGTGCAACGTTCAAAGGCGTTGCCGATGCCGTCGAACGGGAAGGGTTCGAGATCGAGAGCACCGAACATGGACCGGATATCGCCGCCCTCGTCGAGGAGGGATATGAACTCCACACTGTGTAACTATCCCATTTTGGTCACTTGATCAGTGATTGAACACGACAAATAGGCACCCATCACCGAAAAATACTATGTCCCAACTACGAACTCACGAAGTTCCGGCTGAAATTGACCCGAGCGATTGGACACTCCAGGTCACCGGTGCTGTTTCCAACCCGCTTCGTATCGATCAGGAGGAGTTATTGGAGTTTCCCGTCGGGACGGTTGTAGACGACTTCGAGTGCATCGAGGGTGGGTCGCAGAGGATCTTTCGTGGCGGGGGATACGCGTCAGTTCCCTCCTGAACCGTGCCGATCTCAAGCCCACTGCCGACTACGCACTCGTCCACGCGATGGACGCCGAGTACGCCTGTTCATTCCCTATAGATCGCGTAGCTGATGCGCTTCTCGCCGTCGAAATCGACGATCAGCCTCTTCCGGTGAAACACGGTGGGCCCGCCCGACTCGTGCCAACCACCACTAACTCGGATTGTTGGGAGAGCATCAAATGGGTAACGGCAATAGAGGTTCATAACTCGAAGCCAGTTGCCGGCGACACCGCCGAGAAAATTGCAACTAGCAGACTGGAATGAGCGCCCCCTGCGGGGACAGAACCTACCAATTAGCGATTATTCCGTATATTGGGGCCACTCCCAGAGACGTATCAGAGTAATGTGCTTGGCCAGCCAAGAGCAGTAGTAGACAATTTAGACGACACGGGTAACTGAAATACTGGTGACCGATCCCACTAGGAGGCAGTGGCTATTGGACTTGTACATCAGCTGTGGGACGCTTAGTACAGGCAGTTACGTTTGACACCGTTGAGTGGAGACAGAACTCGGTAAACAGGGAATTTCGTACCTCTGCTTAGGCCATGCACCGCTTCGAGTCGTCGTCCAAAGCCGGACAGAGCCCAAGACAGGCCGAATCGACGAGATCGCGGAGACGGAATACACCATCTTTCGGTAACACGAATCCGATATCGAATGCTGTCTCATCGGTAACCCTCATATCTAACACCGATTCGAAAAAGGTCGAAACAACACAAAATCGCCAGCCTGCCTCTGTAGCGAGTGCATCCCCCTGGTCCGTGAGCATCACTCCTTGGTACTTTTCGTATTCTACCAATCCACGTTCGTCGAGTTTCGCTACCATCTCTGTGACGCTAGCTGGGGTAACATCCAAATACTCCTGCAACTCACCAGTCGCGATTCGATTCGAGTTGGACTCTGAGAGGGCAGAAATCGCAAAGAGATATCGTGCTGCGCTTCGTTCGATATCGGACAGTGAATGTGGAGACGACGACGAGATCCCCGTCCTCGGTTCTGATGCCATACTCCTCGGTTGATCATCTACCGTCGAATACATATTCCCGAATTCCTTCGCCCCGTCGTAGACGACTTATCAGTCGAATATCTCCGGCCCAGCATTTAGTTTAGGCACGCCTAAATACAAAGTCACCCAGAGAGATGGAGGAAAATGAAAACGGAGAGGTTTCACGATTTGGAAGAAGTCCCTTCACAAAAGGACTGCAGCCACGAGTTGTTCTTGGACTATTGTTTGGCGGCTCGCTCGCGGGTATCTGGGTCACCCACATAGCTGATACCCTTGAAAATCGGATTGTCACGTGGCTACTCGTTGTCTCAGTCGGTGTCCTCGTCGGGGGTCTCTACTGGCGGGTCGCACTCTTTGATCGAAGTACATTCAACAATCTTGAGTACTGTCGATACGTTCAAAATCGGTGGGAACGAATCGAAGCTGTCGCTGTCTGGGGAGCCATCCTCTCCGGAACTGCTTATGTCACTTTCAGTATGAGCAACGATCCATTTGGGATCGTAGACCTGGCACTCGCTATCGCACTCATTTGTGCATTAGCTATTTGGGGCGGTATCAGGTGGTACACTGATGGATCAACCCGCCGGCGGACAGTACTCAGAGCTAGTCTACTGCTCGTCGCCTTCGGTTCGCTCGGTAGCTTTGCGTGGCTCGAAACAGGTACGTCTCCCTTTAACTGGATAGTACGATTAGGTCACGTCGGGGCGTTCTCACTCTGGATCGGTGGGGCTGTCTGGCACAATTTCGTCGTCCTTCCCACGATTCGAACTCGTCCTGGTACCGCATCCCCAGTAAAATCACAGGCGCAGAAGTTCCGTCGCCATCTTCCAATTATTATCGTCCTCCTCGCGGTGAGCGGAGCTTATCAGACTGATCGTCTTATCGGGCTTTCGGCTCCCGCACTTCTCCAATCTCTTCTCGGCCATCTCATTATTCTCAAGTTGCTCATACTGGTCGTTCTAACCGGCTTAGTGATCGCCAGCTACAAACGAGCAAACTGATCGAGGACCTCACCGGGTTTGGTGAGCGAGAATATCAGGTCTCCCGCGATATCGGTGGAATAGAAATGCAGCAGGCAGATCAGTTTAGTCGTCATCCTTGTACACGGTAATTGCATCAACAGGGCAGACCCGAGCGGCCATTTCTGCATCGAGCTCTTCTCCAGGAGGCACGGCTCGGACGTAAACATCTTCCCGGTCTTCATCGCTCTCGAGGAGTCTCGCTTTGCCAGCGTCCCGATCTTCGATGAATTTGTCCCACTCCTCGACACAGTTGAACATCCCCACACAGGTGTCGCGGTCGAATTCGATATACATCTGATTACCTCAAATCACCCTGTTCTGCAGGTAATCCAAGTGTTTCGCGTTATAGACGAGTTTTACGTGGTCGGTCGCAGGGGACCCGATACACGTGAGTCGGACGGTCTTTTCTTCAATCTCCTCGTCACTGAGAATCTGCTGCATATCCATCTCGATCTCCCCCTCGACAATGATCGCGGCGCAGTTCGCACAGGCCCCGGCCCGACAGGAAAACGGCCAGTCGTATCCCTCGGCTTCTGCTGCTTCGAGAATGTATTCTCCCTCGTTACACTCGAACGTACCGTAATCCTCCTCCGAGAGGTCTAACTCCGCGGCTTGATCGAAGTTCCTCTCGTCGTGGATGTCCCATCCCTTGTCATCCACCACGTCGTAATTGAGGTATTCGATGGTAGGCATCACCTGGTTGGTACGGCCCCATTTCGTATGACTCTCAATGGGAATACCTTCGGCCGAACAGTCGTTTATTCGGAAATCTAATGTGAACGGTATGGAACGGACCGTCTCGTACCTGTCACAGACTGATGCACCGGAAAACCGGCCGTGTGAGACCATCGATGCCAGTGAGTTACCCCCGCCTCAGCCACTACGCAACACATTAGAACAGCTCTCGGAGATAGACGACACAGTCGTCCTAATTCAGCTAAACGACCGACGGCCACAGCATCTATATCCGAAATTAGACGACAGGGGATACGAGTATGATACGCTCGAATCCGGAGATGAGGTAGTCACAGTAATCTGGAAAGACTGAGAATCACCTATTCTCACCCGACCGTCGGCCTATAATGGAATTCGTAATTTCCCCGCTCCGATTCTCGTGCTATCGGGTTATTCGCAATTTTGGGGCAGCTCTATGCCGCACTCTGGGCACTCCTCATCTGTAATCGTCACTTCGAGATCGCACTCTGGACAGTAATCTCGATAACACGCAGGATCGCCCATAGTGCCTGTTGTTCGCCTACCGGGATAGATGTTGCTCAGAAAACCCATATTCGGATGGTGTGTCTACCTGACCGGGGCGAACGTCATCGGGCGAACGTATAGTTCTCCGCGTACGAATGGTTGGGTATGAGCTCGGAACGGTTTGGCGAGGTAGACCGAAAGCTGGATGTGCGAGAAATCGACGGCGAACCGTTTGATAATATCATGACCACGCTTGAGGAGCTTTCCAGCGACGAATCACTCCTGTTGATCAACAGTTTCGAACCGGAACCACTCTATGACGTTCTGGAGGACCGCGGCTACGAATACGAGACCACTAATCCATCGCCCGAAGAGTGGCACGTCGAAATTAGGAGAGAACGACTCTGACCACCGCAAAGATGGACTAAAGATAGTGAGTCGCCGTCGACTTGTTACGTTGCCTCGTTGCCCATTCGAAGCACGATATGTCCCGTGCCAAACTGTGTTAATTCCGGGATCGCGTCAGTGTGTACGTCGAATGCTGTGTACGCGAACGCTTGCCAGAGGACCCGTTCGGGATAGGGACGCTGTGATAGATCGACACCTAATTTCGTTGCCAAGGCTGCATCGTCGAGTTCGCCAGCCGTGGTCGGGATAGGTAATGGGTTAGGGATCTCGTCAAGATTGAGATCAAACGACGGGAACAGCCGATACATCGCGCCACGAGCCGGATGGTGAAGTTCGCGCCGTCCAGGATAGCGGACAACGAGTTCCGGCGTGACTGGTGTGGGATCTCCATCTCCTGACGCCGGCTGAATGTATTGCTCATTGAGGCGTATTCGACGTCGTTCACCGATTGAAACGCTGTATTGGGTTCCGTTTACCGTCAATTTGATATCTGTATCGGACTGTTCATCGACAGTAAGCTCCGGAGCCGTATACGATGCTACGTGACTGGTCGTTGCATCACCAGCAATCGTCCCGTCGACAACGAGTATCGATCCGCTCGCACCTTCGGTAACGAGCGATGGCCCATCGGTTGGAAGCGAGTCATACCCGACAAGTTCGTGCGTAGTGGCACAGGCTAGTTGCCAAGCATTCGGTTCACCAGCTGATGGCGCCAACGCTGACCGCCAATAGAATACTCGCGGGTTGTCATCAAGTCCGTATGGAACCGCGTCCGGAAAGAAACGGTCGCTGTGTCCGCTCGATTCGAGTTCGGGATGTTCGAGTTTTAGTTCGACATAGGGGATCCGCTGGACGATAGGTGGAGATATCCCATCAGACGATATGTGTCGCCACTCGACTGTCGTTAGAGCGTTATCTGCCGACTCTCCCATATTCATCGTCTTACTATACGCCCTTGCCACGGGAAAGTACTTCCCGAGATATTCGCATTCCAGAGACGACACATCCTTTTCATTGCAGTAATCATCTCAGTCTCGACGATATACCGTGACGCGGGTGACGTATCCACCACAAGAGCACCGACCTTCATCAGAGAGAGTAACCGATCGGTCTATGGATCGAACTGCCTTGTAGAGATACGACATCGGATGACCGTGCTGTTCGTGGGTCACAAGATCAACGAAGTGGTCTGGTTGTGTTTGTTCGACCGCGTCCACGGCTTCGGCGACAGTGAGCTGCTGATTGGTGGCGTGCTCATCCGCTTCAAGGTTGGCAACCCACGGATGATCATGTGTTCGCCTCGTAACCGGCTCGCGGTCCGCGTACGTATTAGCCATCCATCAATCGTCCCCAGTTGTAACAGAGGGGCCCTCGATTTTCTGTCCTGAAGTCTCGTCATTCACCTTCAGCAGTGAAGCAACCGCATCAAGTTCCATACGGCGTTGCTGCTTGATCACAGTTCCATTCAGAAATGACCCAAACCCAGTCGCTGGCGGTTCGAATGACGTCTCTATGGTGAGGCAGCTACCAGTTGCAGACGAATCGACGTGGTAGCGGGTCGTCATTTCTTTGAAGGGACCTGAAACCTGTTCGTACGCGAGCGTGGCCGATTCCGTCTCGCGTAGCTTAACGTCCAGCTCAAACCGGGTTACGGCTACCTGTTTCGATAGCTCAAGCCGGTCGTGGGTCCGATCGACATCGAAGCCTGCAGCATCGAAAAAGGCAGTGACATCTTCAAACACTGAGCGCAAGCGATGTTCGGGAGCGTCGTATTCCCGATCGACAGATATCGTTTCCATACCAGGAGAGTTTCCGGCGAGCCACCGAGTCACCTCGGCCGAATATCTCCGCCACGAAACTTAGTTTCGGGTAACCTAATCATCCATTGAAGGGATCCCACTCGCCATGCCGGAATCTCAAACTCAGACTGTTGCAGAACAGACGGATGCGCTCTTCGACAGATATACGCTCCCGAAAATTGCGCTGGCGGTTATTTTAGTAGCCTCACTGGTCGGCACATGGGTTACCACGACTCTAAACGGAACCGCTGCCCTAACACTCGCTGTAGCTAAGTGGGCGTACTTCGTCGCACTGGGAATCCTCACGGGTGGGTATGTCTGGAAGCATCTCTTCGTACGTCCGGGAGATCTCGGAACCGAAGCTGCCGACTACTGTGCCGAAATGTACGATCGATTCGACCGTATCGCCGCCGGTGCCATTGCTGTGCTTGCGATCAGTGGGATAGTTGTCTTTTGGAGGTATCTCGGAGCGGTCGGACAGACGATAGGCGTCTTCGGATACGCCGCGTTGGTAGCAGTATGGATGGTGTTCGCTGTCATAACGACACATCGGAACGCCACTATCGAGCACCAGTTTCGGAGCAGGGTCGGGCTGGCTGCACTGGCACTCGCATTGGCGGTCGTCATCGCGACGGCTATCATCGAAGTAGGAATGCGTGGTCTCGATCCGGTCGCCGTCGGCGTCCGGATACTCCATCTCTTGGCGTTCGCGGTATGGATCGGCGGTGCGGTGTGGAACATCTTCGTCGCAGTTCCTACGGGGCAAAAGCGCCCGACCGTTCGAGTCGTTCAAGCAGCGGGCGAGCAACTCGAGCGATTTCGGTGGGCGGTTCGGTTCATCATCCCAACGCTGTTCCTTACTGGCCTCTACCAAGCCGTAGACGGCCTCGGAACGAGCGTTTCATTGTATCTTGGAAGCACTGTCGGACTGGCTGTCCTCGCAAAGGTCGGATTCATCGGCCTGCTCGTGGTCATCTTCAAGCTCTGCCCGATGTGGCGGGCTTGTTCCCCGATCGAAGGCGTCTGCGAACTTGATGATCTCAGCGAAGGCAGTACCAGAAGGAGCGAATCGGAAAACAGCGAACCGATCGAAGAATCAGCAGAGGTAGCAAACGATGACTGAAGCCACGATACCTGACACAGCCCCTGATGTTGAATCGGACATGACCGTCGATAACCGAGGGCGTGGCTGTGCGAGTGGAATCGCCCGCGTACAGCGGGCGCTCGAAGACCTATCAGACGGCGCTGTACTGGTCGTAAAGAGTACCGACAAACGAGCCAAACAGGAGTACCCACAACTGGCAGAACAGACACCGCACGAACTGCTCGCAATCGAGAGTGAGCGCGGCCGTCTCCTCCGCAAGGAGTACACGACCTACCTGGAGATTCATCATGAGTAACCACGAAACCACAACAGCCGACAGTCCAACACAACCGACAGACGAAACGCCGTGGCAATACCTCGCGAACGCAGAACCGATCCGGATTCGTGATCCTCTCGCAGAGGTACTGGGGATGGTTCCCGAACATGAACCACTCGTTGTGACCTTTGCAGACGTAGCGAAGGTAGCCGGCCACGCCTGCCCAGCTGTGGCCGGTGCTTACCGAAGTACGCAACTCGCACTCGAGCGACTCTATCCCGACGGATATCCGGTACGATCAGACATCGAGGTCATTGTCGGTGGAGAGCCAAGCGACTCGGGACTCGGCCCTATGGCGAACGTGATTAGACACATCACTGGCGCAGCTGACGAAACTGGATTCGCCGGCTTTGGGGGATTCGGCGGTCGTAACGACCTTCTCTCGTTCGGTGACGTTGACGCTTCTGGACGTGCATTCCGATTCGAACGAACCGACAACGATACAGCAGTCATCGTCTCGTTCGACCCCTCTGGGGCTGGCGTCGATTCCGATGCCGGTGGCGGCCCCTCAATGCAGACGCTCTCAAAAATCGTTGCCGGTGCCGCTGATGACGACGAAGCTCGTGGGTTCCGGAAACAGTGGTATAGCCGTGTACAGCGGATTCTTGATGCGCCTGCCGATGGTGGCCCGTTCACCGTCGAGAAAACCGGGTGAGCTTCCGTAACTGTATTCTGATCGTCGAGTTATTTCTTCGGAAGCGTTACGATGAACTCGTTCGCCCCTACGCGATCGACAGTATAGCCCTCGGCATCAAACGATTCAACTTCAGCAGCCATCTGATGATACAAGGGTGTCGGCTCATGGTCGTTGACGAGCGTCAGCGCGTCACCACTCTCCACCTCCTCAAACGCCTTGAATATCTTCGGATGTCGTTGTGGTGGCGGAATTTCACGCAAGTCGAGTTGTTGTTCGGTCATTCCAGTGGTAACGTCATACCCTTCCAGCGAAACGGTTATCGCGAAGATATTCAGGAACCGGTGAAAGTCACCGAGAGGGGGAAATCACGTCGTATAGCCACCGAAAAGCGTCCAGAATATACTCTGTATCGTTTTTCCGAGGAAATACCCAACAAGACCTCCCAAGAGGCCGCCTTCGATTCCGTGGAGTACGAGTCCAGCAACGGCACATAGAGCCCCAAGTCCAAGCCCAAAATAAGTAGTTGCAGATGACAGCGTTGGCATGGATAGTCTAAAGTCACGCACGAAGGTGGATATTCGTCCGAATTGATTCGCTTCCCTGTCCTCAAGACACCCTGCAGTTAGAGAACTGTCCATCACTTCAATCAATAACAAAATATCTTCGCGACAACCAACGTACTACCGAAGGAGCATACTATGGTAGTGAATGACTGGCAATCTAACACAGATTATCATAGAGCCCGTGACAAACATACCGGAAACGGCGTCAGTATGTCACTTTGACGAGATCGAAGACTCGTTACAAGAGACAATCGTTTCCGCGCAAAATCCCGACCAGTCAACTATAACTGTTGATTTCCCCCAAGCAACAGAGATTACCGAATGCGGGTGTGATATCATTAAATTCACCGAATATTATTCCATTAGCCGTTTGTAAAAAATCGGCCGCTATTCATATATTCACATCCCTGTGAGATTGAATAGTTGGCCGGATAGATGAATGGAGAATATACGGGTAGATATTCCGCCGTCTCGTACCTTATACGCTCCGGACAGCGGCAAGAACTTCGTCGTAGTCTGGCTCGTTCGTCGGATCATCAGCAATCCAGTTGTACCGAACCTTCGCATCTTCATCAATGACGAACACAGCTCGATTCGCGATTCCGTACAGCCCGAGTTCTTCGATGTCGATTTCGAGATCGTACTCTCGGATTGCTTCGCCCGCCATGTCGCTGACGAGGTCAAATTCGATACCGTGTTCCTCGCGGAATGCACCTTGGGAGAACGGCGAGTCAGCACTCACCCCAAGAATGGTTGCGCCAGCAGCCTGAAATTCGTCGAGTCGCTCTTGGAGGGCGACCATCTCATTTGTACAGGGCGGCGTGAAGGCGCCCGGGAAGAACGCAAGCACAGTCGGTCCGTTGCCTATCGTATTCTCGAGGTCGAACGGTTCATGATCACGCGTACCACGTGTCGCGGAGAACGTCGGGGCAGTATCGCCTTGTTCGAGCATCGATGTAGTGTTGCACTTGAATAGTCATAAAAACCGGTCCGAATAAATTCCACTTATGCGTTATCAGAGAGGTAGATCTGCACGCTACTGAAGAGAGGATTCTCCTCATCTTTCTAATAGCTGTTTCTCTAAGAGTGATCGAAAAAGAATCTACCGAGATGACGAAGAGATACGGTTGTCCTCAGATCCGGTCGGCACGCACGACACCAGTATATTCCCGAGGAAATCGAAATCAATGGGATGCGTTTGCGCCTGAAGATCCACACTGACGATGAGAACCCGATCGAAAGTTGTGCCCCGGGTTACGCCGGTACAGATGCTATGCGCTCGATGTATTGCTGTTCCCACTCACGTCGGGCCTCGATTTCACGACGGCCCCGACGAGTTAGCGTGTAGACGTTCGTTCGTTGATCTTTCTCACCTTTCTCGACTAGACCCTTCTCGACGAGTGTGTCGAGGTTCGGGTAGAGTCGCCCGTGATGGATTTCTTTCTCGTAGTACTCCTCGAGTTCCTCCTTGATGGCGAGACCGTGGGGCTCTTGGAGGCCGGCGATCACGTACAGGAGGTCGCGCTGGAACCCGGTCAGGTCGTACATTGTCTCGCTCTCTGATACGAAGCGCTATCGCATACGTCTGTTGCCCCTCAGATGGCAGTAACACCCCACAGACACCGAATCAGATACCTGTATGTTTATACAGAGGACGGGAGAACAATCGCTGCGTATGGCAGACCTGATCGTCAAATCGGCCGTGAAAGAAGCGCTCAACGACCACAACGTCTCGGCGGATTTCTACGAGGCGCTGGATGACGAAGTAACTGAAGTGCTCGAAGATGCAGCCCGACGTGCCGAGGCAAACGATCGGAAAACTGTCCAGCCCCGCGATCTCTAGGTCGCTCGGAACGAACCCTCCCGCCGCTCGAATTCACTCACTGTTTTAAGATGCTCGTGGCTGGAAGGTACAGCTATGAGTGTCACAACCGAGTCAATTCTGGTCGAGAACGTGGTTGCATCGTCCGATATCGGCCAGGAACTCGATCTTGAAACGCTCTCCGAAGACCTCGGAGCGACCGACTACGATCCCGATAGCTTCCCTGGTCTCGTGTATCGGATGCACGATCCAAAAGCCGCAGCACTCATTTTCCGCTCCGGGAAAGTCGTCTGTACGGGTGCGAAAAGCGTTTACGACGTAACGACGGCCCTTGAGCACGTCTTCGACGAACTCCGCGAGTTGGGCGTTGATGTCGCTGCTTCTCCAGCGATTGAAATCCAGAATATCGTCTCAAGTGGCGATCTCGACCACACACTCAATTTGAATGCCATCGCGATCGGCTTGGGGCTCGAACACATCGAATACGAACCCGAACAGTTCCCCGGGCTCGTCTACCGGCTCGACGATCCGGACGTCGTCGCGCTTCTCTTTGGCAGTGGGAAGCTCGTCATCACCGGCGGCAAGCAGATTGATGACGCCGAACAAGCCCTCACGAAGATCGAAGACCAACTCACCGATCTCGGATTATTGGACTGATTGGGAGCTCGAACCAGGTCGTCGGATTCGCTGCCACTGGGGGTTACATTTTTCTCTCTCCTACCCACTTTTTAAGTCGGATCGATGGCCGATGCTGAACGCGAGGTAGATGACGTTCGCTCCGGGGATGTTCTTTCAGTGCAGGAGCTGAACGAGCGGATTGCATCGGCCATCGAGAACACGCCTGCTCTCGACGGTGTCCGCTGTATTGGCGAGGTCACGGATCTCCATCAGAACAGTACGGCTCTCTATTTCACCCTCACTGACGGCGACGCCGAGCTTCCCTGCATGATCTGGGCGAACCGCTACCGGAATATGGACGTCGACCTCGAGGATGGCACGGAGGTCATCCTCGAAGGCGATATCGATTACTGGGTCGAGGGCGGGAAAATCGACCTCAAACCATGGGAGGTGATCGTTGTCGGCGACGGCGATCAGGCCGCAGCCGTCGAACGCTTGCGGAGTGAACTCGATGAGCGCGGCTGGTTCGACGACGAGCAGAAACAGCGCCCGCCGGCGTTTCCGGAGCGAGTCGGTGTCGTGACCTCTCTTCGTGGGGATGCCCGCTACGATATCCAGAGTGCGATCCACGAGCAGGACCCTACTGTCGACATTCTGGTGAAGGATGCGACCGTCCAGGGATCGGAAGCGCCGACATCCATCGCGAACGGCATTCATCATCTTGATCGCTCGGAGGACGTCGACGCGATCATCGTCGGTCGCGGCGGCGGGAGTGACTCGAATCTCCAGGCGTTCAACACGGAACGGGTCGCGGAGGCCATCTTCACCGCGAACACGCCGATCGTCACCGCAATTGGGCACACTGATGACCGGCTGATCGCGGATCGGGTGGCGGATATGGCCGCGATCACGCCAACGGCCGCCGGCGAGTACATCGTCAAGTCCCGCGAGGAGTTCCTTGCGAGTGAGGTCGAACCGCTGGAGCAGCAACTCGAGGCTGCGTACCAAACTTTCCAGCAAGAGCACGAACACGAACAGGAACTCGCCGAAGCAGTCGACGAGGCGGCCGCACCCGAGGGGCTCCCGCCGATCTACTACAAGGTTGCCATTGCTGTGCTGCTGTTGCTGTTGTTGGTCATTACCGGACTGTGGCTGGGGGTGATCTGAGCGTGGCAAACGACCGAGAGATTCACGACCGGCTGAGCCGTGTCGAGGAAATCATTGAGCAGCTCGATGCGGACGAGTGTGGCCTCGATGAAGGTACAAGACTCCACGAGGAAGGTCGGGAACTCTTGGCTGAAGTGCGAGAAATCCTCGACAACGGGCGTGGAGACGTCGTGGAATTCGAGTAGAGTACCATACCAACCTTAACCAACATCCAACCGAAGCTAACCTCCATTGTTGGTTAATAATATCCTTGCAAATGAACGAGGTCTCCGATTATAATTTACGTTAGATTTTTGCGCCAGTTAGTAGCCAGAAAGCATATACCGACCTTCCAGCTATCGCACCACCATGGACCGGGGCTCAACCGGTGCATACCCACCCCGCACATATGATCACACGGGCAGTCACCA
>NZ_JBNTJX010000016.1:0-77020 GCF_051195075.1 Halobaculum sp. EA56 | reverse complement strand
CTCGTACTCGTCCGGCCGGGTGCGAGTGTCCCTGCTGACGGCGTCGTCGAAGAGGGAGACTCCGACGTCAACGAGTCGATGATCACCGGCGAGTCCAAGCCCGTCTCGAAAGAGCCTGGCGACGAGGTCATCGGCGGCACCATCAACGGCGACGGGAGTCTCCGTGTTCGCGTCGGTGCGACGGGCGAGGAGACAACACTCGCGGGCATCATGCGCCTCGTCGAGGAAGCTCAACAGAGCAAGTCCAAGACGCAAGTGTTGGCCGACCGGGCGGCCGGCTGGCTGTTCTACGTCGCGCTCGGGGCGGCAGTCGTGACCGCGATTGCGTGGACGGTCGCAGTCTCGTTCGACGCGACGGTCATCGAGCGAGTCGTGACGGTGCTCGTCATCGCCTGCCCACACGCCCTCGGGCTCGCCATCCCGCTGGTCGTCGCGATCAACACCTCACTTGCAGCGCGCAACGGGATGCTCGTCCGCGACCGAATTGCGATGGAGGACGCGCGGAACTTGGATGCCATCATCTTCGACAAGACAGGGACGCTTACTGAGGGTGAACACGGCGTCGTGGATATGGCGACCGTCGACGGCGTTGACGAGGACGACGCGCTCGGGCTGGCGGCAGCCGTCGAGAGTGACTCCGAACACATGATCGCCCGAGCGATCCGTGAGGCCGCCGACGAGCGAGATGTAACTACTCCTGACGCGACAGCCTTCGAGGCGATCAAAGGACGAGGGGTCCGGGCGAATGTCGACGGAAACGAGGTGTACGTCGGTGGCCCGAACCTGTTGGCCCAACTCGATAGCGAAATTCCCGACCATCTCCAGCACTTCGCTGACGAGGCCGGTCAGAACGCCCAGACTGTGGTGTATCTCGTTCGTGACGGAGAGCTGATCGCCGCCTTCGCGATGGCCGACGTGATTCGTGAGGAGAGTTTCCGCGTCGTCGATGCCCTCCACGACTTGGGCATCGAGGTGGCGATGCTGACGGGGGACTCCCAGGACGTCGCCAACGCTGTCGCTGACGAACTGGGTATCGACACGGTGTTCGCTGAGGTCCTCCCCGAGGACAAGGATGAGAAAGTGCAGGAACTCCAGGACCAGGGCAAGCTCGTCGGGATGGTCGGCGACGGGGTGAACGACGCGCCGGCGCTGACGCGGGCCGACGTCGGTATCGCGATCGGGAGCGGCACCGACGTCGCCGTCCAGTCGGCCGACGTCATCCTCGTCCAGAACAACCCGATGGACGTCGTTCGGCTCGTGAAACTCAGTAAGGCGAGCTACCGGAAGATGCAGGAGAACATCGTCTGGGCGGCCGGCTACAACGTGTTCGCAATTCCGCTCGCAGCAGGCGTCTTGGCACCGATCGGGATTCTGCTCTCCCCCGCTGTGGGTGCGCTCCTGATGTCGTTGAGTACAGTAATCGTCGCGATCAACGCTCAGCTGCTCCGCCGCGTGGACCTGTCCATCCCCGAGCTTCCAAGCGGGACACCAGCGACTGACGCACAACCTGCAGACTGAAACGCTCCCGATCGCTTCGGAGCTTCTTTCAATTGAGTTCGGTTGATGGACAGCAAATGGCGACACTGCGTGATTTCGGTGGGTATCGCTATGCAGTCACCGATTCCACAGTTTTCCCGAGGGATACGTAGTTTGGTATACACAGACGCTTCCTCTGATGGACTACATTGTTGCACCAGCACTAGGTTTATACCGCTTGACGGACTTCTTTCCACCATGAGCCTCGAAGAGACAGTTGACTACCTCGCCGAGGAACTCGACCTCGAGCGAAGTGAACACGTTCGCGAGGTCGGACAGTCGGTCGCCGAGCTTCGCGACTGATCAGAACATTTCTCTGAAGTCCCGTTCGACCAGTCCGTTCTCCAGATACGTGAGGAACTCTTGTTTCGTTGGTCCTTGACGGTCAAGTAGATCGTCCCGTCCTGCTCGTTCGAGAACTGCCTGCGCGAAGTCCGTACAGTGAGATTCGTGCTGCCCAGCATACTCTGTGAGGGCTTCTCTCCAGTGCATATCCAGCTCGAACTCGGCTAATCGGATTTGGATCCCGTCTTTCCGTTCGACGACGTCGACGTCCAAGTCTTCGAGTTGCTTGAAACGGAGGTTGTTCCGGCGGACAGTAATGAGCCGTTTGGAATCGACGATATAGGGATCGACCCACTCTCGCCAGGAATCGTCGTCGACGTGCGTTCGTGGCATCTCAAAATCCGGGTCCACACTCTCAATACAGAACTGCAGCATCGCGATGCCAGTTCGATGATTCGCATTCGGGAGGGAATGTCGGAGGATCAAATTCGACATCACCTCTCCAGCGACGGTCGGAAGCGGTGCTTCCCAGGAGACGTGATCGAGTGCCTGCTGGATCTTTTGTGGTTCGAACTCCTTGTAGAGCCGGAACTCATCCTCATCTCGAACTTCGACCGCGGCTTCGAGCAACTCTACTAATCGGAATGCGACAACCTGCCCAGCACGGGGGAGGTCACGAATACGATCGCTCAGCCATTCCTGATCAAAGTCGATATCTTGCGCTGATTCGATCTCTGAATCGCCTTCATAGAGCACATAGACCGGAGCTTCGAAGGGGTACCCGATGAGCTTTGTCGACTCGTCGGATTGCTCTTGCTGAGACCGGATCTCTGCTACCGATGCCGAGCTATATTTGAGTGAGAAATTCTCGGCCTGTGGGTGATGATAGAAGACGAGCCGAGCCATCTCAATGCGTATTCGTGGGAAGTGGGTAAAGCAGTCCCGCTTTGATATTGAGTTCTACTCGCCTGGTTCTACGACGTAGTGGGTGCGTTCACGTCCTCTAAATACTGGCTTTCCCACTCACGTCGCGCCTCGATCTCCCGCACTCCGCGTTGTGTGACCGTGTACACGTTCGTCCGTTTGTCGAGTTCACCTTTCTCCAGGAGGCCTTTGCCGACGAGGTCGTCGAGGTTTGGATAGAGCCGCCCATGATTGATCTCTTGTTCGTAGTAGTCGTCGAGTTCGGCCTTTACTGCGAGCCCGTGTGGTTCCTCGAGCCCGGCGATAACGTACAAGACGTCCCGCTGGAACCCGGTTAGATCGTGCATCCGTCTGCTCCCTATTTTTGAGGGATGGCATATGTTCTCTCTGGTACTCAGAAGCAGAGCTTCGGATCGAGGATATCTACCAGTACACTCGTCTCCAAACAGCGCTTAATACCCATGCCTCTGTATCACCGGTAATGGCGCTTCGGCCGAGGTCGCCGTTGAGGTTCCATGGCTGTGCTCGGTCAGCTGTCAGCCGGTGGTAATCAATTGTGTCTTCATCTCAATCCTCATCTTCCACGTGCGCGCTTTGTGGTAGGGCTGTCCCTGACGATAGAGTCGTGGGTGAGAACGACACCGTCTTCTGCTGTGATGGATGTCGAAACGTCCATCGAGTACTCGGTGGCGATGGAGTCCACAGTCGGATGGACCCGACAGACGACCCCATGCGCGAGTCCGGTGCTGGGGCGGGCGAACGCGATGCGGATACCCCTCGATTAGGGTCTGAGGAACGAGCTTTCTTTCAGGTCGACGGGATGCACTGTGCGACGTGTGAAGCATTTCTTGAATCAGTCGCCGAGGACTGCGAGGGTGTTGTAGACGTGGCAGCAAGCTACGTCACCGAGACGGTTCGTATCACATACGACCCTGATCGCGTCTCGAAGGAAACTCTCTGTGATACCCTGAGTACACTCGGCTATTCGGCAACCCTCCGTGCTGGAGGGAGCGATGACACACCGACTATAATCGGACAGTCGCGCCGGTCGGACGAGCCGAATGAACGAGGGATTGACGAGGTGCTGGGATTCCGTTACGCTGCTGGCGTCATTTTCGGGACGTTCATGCTCCTCCCATATGCGGTCCTCCTCTATCCGGCGCAGCTCTCGTCGTTCTTTGGTGAGGGGACGCTCGATATGTACGCGAGTACGTCCGGGATCGGCGGTGGAGATGGCCTGTTGATCCTCCCGCTCTTTCTCGTTCTGACGGGTGTCGTCCTCGTGTTTACCGGCCTGCCGCTGTTACAGGGTGCGTATGTCAGTCTGAAGATGCGACAGCCGAATACGGACTTTCTCGTCGCGATCACCGTGGTGAGCGCCTACGTGTACAGCACGATTGCCTTTCTCCTCGGTCGACTCGACGTTTTCTACGACCTCACGATCGTGGTTGCCGCGAGTGTGGTGGCCGCCATCTTCTACGAATCACTGAGCAAGCAGCGAGCGATGGATCGCCTGACGAATCTCACTATCTCCCACGTCACCGAAGCCAGGCGGTATGGCGCCGATGGGACGACGATGGTCGACGTACACAGTCTGGAACCCGGGGAACGGGTTCTCGTCCGTGAGGGCGAACGCATCCCAGTCGATGGTGTTCTCGCTGAGAGTGAGTGCACGGTCGATGAAGCGATCGTGACGGGCGAGTCGCTCCCGGTATCGAAACAAGCTGGGGACGAGGTCGTCGGCGGGGCGGTCGTCACAAATGGGGCTGCTGTCCTCACGGTGAGCGATGGGACAACCAGTAGTATCGATCGCCTCGTCACCTCTGTCTGGAATCTCCAGAGTGGGGATCACGGTGTCCAGCGGCAGGCCGATAAGCTCGCGTCAGTCATCATCCCGGTCGTCGTCGGTGGGGCGGTACTCGCTGGATTGGGGTCGCTTCTGGTGGGGACTGGTATTCCCGTCGCCGTCCTGACGGCGCTGGTAGTTCTCTTAGTGGGATGTCCGTGGGCACTTGGCCTGGCAACCCCGCTCTCGGTGGCAACCAGTATCGAACAAGCGGTAGAGCGGGGCATCGTCATCTTCGACGAGACAGTCTTCGAGCGCCTTCGGAACGTCGACGTCGTCGTCTTCGACAAAACAGGGACTCTCACGACCGGCCAGATGGATGTCCTCGAGGTGGATGCACCGTCGGATCTCCTTGAAACCGTCGCGGCCCTCGAACAGCGAGCATCCCACCCAGCGGCCGACGCAATCGTGAATACGTTTGCACAAAGGAATCAGGAGGGCGATCGCTCAAGAGCCGATGGGGGGGTTGCCGATGGCAGTGACCACGAGTACGCAGCGGACATCACCGAATTCACGAGCCACGCGACCGGCGTCGAAGGAGTCGTCGAGGACACGCGCGTTCTCGTCGGGAATCTCGATCTCTTCGCGGAACTTGGGTGGTCGGTGAGCGAGCAGATCGAGACGCGTGCCGCAGAGGCACGAACGGCCGGTCACCTTCCGGTCGTCGTCGGTCGTGACGGTCATGCAGAGGGCGTCGTCGTCGTGGGGGACGAACCACGGGCAGGTTGGGATGACACACTCACGCAGCTGAATGACCGTGATATCGAGATCGTTGTTCTGACCGGTGATGACGAGGCTGCTACTGACTTTCTCGACAGTCATCCTGCCGTCGATCACGTGTTTGCGGGGGTCCCGCCGGCAGGCAAGACCGCGACGATCCGGCGGTTACAGTCCCGGGGACAGGTTACAATGGTTGGTGATGGAACGAACGATGCACCGGCTCTTGCGACCGCAGACCTGGGAATCTCGCTCGGTGGTGGAACGGCACTCGCGTCCGATGCCGCGGATATTTCTATCGTCGATGATGACCTCGCGGCGGTGGAGACGACGTTCGATCTCGCAGATGCAGCTCGTCGGCGTGTCAAACAGAACAACGGGCTAGCGCTGCTCTATAATGGGGTCACGATGCCACTCGCAGCGACGGGGTTGCTGAATCCGGTGTTCGCGATGGGTGCGGTCGTGGCGACCGGCGGTCTCCTCGCAGCGAATTCGTTTCGAGACCTGCTTCACGAGTAGCGGCACCAACCCAGCGAAGCGGCAGATACCTGCTGTAACCGGGTGAAGACGATTCCTATCGCTTCATTCGAGCAATTCAAAGGCACCGAGCCCCGCGTACCCGACCGCAAAGCCCGCAACGATGATGCCTCCGGAGAGGACTTGGTAGAACGGCGTCGACGGGAGGAAGCCGGTTGCGAAGGTGCCGACAACGATCAGTACCGCTGCCAGTTCCAAAAACACGTACTGACGACGTTTTCCCCTCATATATTGAGGCATTTGTCCCCCTAGGTACCGTGAGATCACAGTAGATACCTTACCTCAGTCCGCCGGGATGATGGCAGCCGATTGATCGGGCTGTCGGGCTGCTTGGACCGAGTAGATTAGGCTCCCCGTGAAGAGGACGAAGCTTCCAACGATGAATACTGCACTGAGCGGCGAGGCCGAATCGACGAACACCCAGTAGAGAGGGGCGGCAATCGATGGCCCGGCAGCAAGTACCGCGATCTTCGCGACGAGTGGCCCACAGCATCCACAGGTACACGTCCCGACGATTGCAGCGCTTCCGGCGGTCCCTTCGGTCATGCCGGCTCGTTCCTCGACGCGCCAGTGACGGGCGATGAGAGCGGCGTTTAACCCGATGAGTGCGCTTAGCATCCCGACGACGATGACCTGGCCGGGTGACAGGGCTAGGAAGAACGGGATATGTATGAACGGGAGATGCGGAATCGCGATTTCGAGCGTCGGCCACGATACTAGCTGATAGATTGCGGGTAGAACGACGACCGTCACCTCTTCGGGGAAGCCCTCCTCGGGGAAAAACGAGAGGTATCCTGTTATAGAGACGAAAAAGAGTGCTAACACGACACCGACGCCGATGCCGAAGCGACGCGCAACCGGATCACGCATGACTGCGCGAATGACACTCCCTGCGTCCTTCCAGACAACGTAGCCGACTAGAATTGGTGTTCCGAGGACGATTGCGTACCCAAGTGGGTGTGTATCACTTGCCAGTCCAGGAATGAGGTAGGGGTACGAGATCCACAATCCCATGAGGATGCCGAGGAACGTGTATCGTGGGCGGGATGGCCAGCGGAGCCACCCAACGATGAAGCTCGCGACCATGATGCCCAAGCCACTCAGTAGGGCCAACGGCTGATACCACGACCGGGGGAACGGCATCGAACTCGCAGTATATGTCGGATCTGGGGAGAGCCCTTCGAAGAGAATTGCTCCGAGTGCCGTGATGGAGATCCCGACAAATACGCCGTAAAGGGCGGTTGTTGAGGTGATGCGATCGGTCCGTTTGAGAAGGATGAAGCCGCCGAGAATAACGGCACCAACGAAAGCAAGAAGTACACCGTGTCCTTGCGAGAGTCCACCGCTTCCGGTTGTACCGTGGGCGGACGCGACGGGAACCTGAGTGAGCGTAACAATTGCGGCAAGAAGTACAGAGAGTGGCCGAACAGACCCGATTCGAGTGGTCTGTCCACGGGAGGGATCTCCACGTGGGTGACGCTCTTCCGGTGACATTATTCTGTCTTGGACAGAGAGGCACTTCTACCTGACTGATTTACCTCTGATATCCTGGGCTTGACTGTCGTTAGATCCTGCTGGCTGTGGAAATATCCCCCTCCGAAAGTACGATCGGCACGGTGAATTCACTCGCCGTCCAGAAATACGAGGAACTGTATATGCTTGAAGAACCAGACCGGAAGAACGGCTCCAACCCCTGCAGCGAGTAGGAGACTATTCGATGCTGTCCACACGATCTGTCCAAGTACGGTGCCAATAATCAAGACGCCGTTGTATGCAATCGCATTCACCGCTAAATCGCCTCTTGACTCAGCCCGGGGCCATTTGATGAGACTGGGCCTGATTGCTGACGTCCGGCCGGATACTACTGCGATGAGAAGTCCGAGTAGGCCGGATACAAACCAGCCGAGTACAGCCGGTGGCCAGTTGTATACAACCGTTGCGGTGGCAAGAACAATCAGACACGGACTGGTGATTGTACCGATCTCTACGGAGGCATAGCGGGTCAAAATGTGTTCCTCAGTCCCTTGTTGTGCGGTAGCCATCTGTGAGGGTTATGGGTAGGGCAGTGGATCAGATCGGGGATGCTCCGTCGAGGATTTGAACCTCGGTCCTCGACGTGAGATGCCGAGATGGTTGGCCGAGCTACACCAACGGAGCAGCTTCAACTTGGAGCTTCAGTACTTCAGGTCTGGTCGGTGTCCTATTCAGTGGGAATCCGCCGTTTCCCCTTATGTTGGGGTCTTTGATAATGTGGTATGGAGCGTCGACAGGTTCTCAAGACAGCCGGAATTCTCGCAACAGGTGGCGTAACTGGTCTCGCTGGATGCAGTAGTTCGGGGAACGGAGACGGTGGCGGTGAGCCGACCACGACTGAAACGCAGGAGACAGCTGGTGGGTCTGGAGACTCGAATACTGTTATGATGGTCACTGACGGGAGCGAGTATTATTTCGATCCCATTGGTCTGTTCATCGAATCCGGGGAAACTGTGACATTCGAAATCCAGAGCGGCAGTCACTCGGCAACCGCCTACAAAGAGGGAACGAGCTCAGCATCAGTTACCCGGATTCCCGAAAGCGCAGAAACGTTCAATAGCGAAACGCTGAGTGAACAGGGCGCAACGTTCGAGCACACGTTCGAGACCACGGGGACGTACGATTACTTCTGTATCCCGCACAAGACTCTGGGGATGGTCGGTCGGATCGTCGTTGGCGAACCCGGCGGTCCCGCGGAGGGGAGTATGCCGCCGGACGGAGACGTCCCCGAAAGCCAGACCATCGTTGATCAAGGCAGCGTCTCGTACAGCTCGTTCTCCGGGTAGGCGGCCGCGTATACTGCGAGCTGTGCGCTCCGGAATCGCTTGTACACCATATGGCCGACATTGACTGTGCTTCGGACCGACAGTATGGAGACATACGCTGTCGATGACACTCGCACAAGGCCCGTGGCCGACATACACGGATGCTGCCCTCGATAGTGTTCTACGAGAACGACGTGAGGTTGAGCGCGAATGTCAAGCCTTCCAACGGTTTCGCCAGCGTATCCAGACCGTCGACACACAGACTCCTCGGTTCGAACGGTCCGTTGTTGGAGTGGATCAGAACCTTACATCCGAAGAGAAGTCGGTCCGTAATACCATCGAGCCGTGGTATCATGATACTGTGATGGCGGTCGACCACTACGGCGACGTGTACGGTGATTCGTTCGAGGCGAGCCTCAGTGCCGAATTCGGGGCCGATGTGTTGCTCCTGATCTCAGAAGCGACTACGTTCTCACCGCTCATCAAACAACGGCTCCTCGAGGCCGCACAGCAGTGTATTGACAACCGCCGAGTCTTTCTGGAGAGCCTCCAGGATGAATTCACTACCCTCAAAGACGTGCAATCTACAGTTCAAGAGATTCGAGAGGCGATAGCAGAACTTGATTCTACGAAATTACAGGGGAACTCAGATATTGAACTAACCGACCGATACGAGACGCTTCATACGTTGAATGATGAATGTAAGAGTTGGATCCAGCAACGGCAGGAGGAAATCCACGCTCATCGAATCGATCGGTCGGCAGACGTGGATGCCTACACTGACCTCTGTTCATATCTCTATGAGGGTCTGGAGGTTGATTATCCGGTATTGGCGACGTTTGTCGATATCTTGGAGATCATCTCCCAATATGAGTAGTCCTCTCTTTTACCTCCTACTCTGTCTTGACGTCGTCCTATGGCTGAACAGTAGTTGCTGATTTGGCTGCGATTAGTGCTGGCAAACTCAGCGATGGAATCGAGGAACTCCGTGCACCGGGTGCACGGCTTTCAGAATCGGCGTGAGTGGGCGTCGAACATGTTAGATAATCGACTCCGGCAATGACTGTGAAAGGGTGGGCTTCCGCTCGCACCGTGTCAATACCGGCTTCCAGCAAATCTACTTTGTTAACGGTTTTGTCTATCCGGTCACAACTGTACATATGGAATTCGACTTTGTGCGCTCGGTGGCCCCCCTTGTCGTAATTGTCGCCGTCGCGGCGATTGCGCTCACGACCGTGATGACCTCCTCGACGGTCTTTATGATGGTTCTGCCCTCGATGATTATCTTCTCGGTCATCGCGTTCTTCCTGGGAATGAAACATGGCGAGTTCCGCGCCAGTGCATAATAGGCCGACCCAGTAGCCGGAATCCGCTGTGTTGCGGTCCATGCTAGCCCCCAGCTGTGTTGATTCAGATTATTTCGATGACCGGTTCGCAGTCCTAGCGACGGCTGTTTTAGCGGGGTGATGTCGAACCAACAGGAGTCCACCTGGGTTGGGTAACCCCTATCGTTCAGTTAGATCCTGTCCTGGTCGTGGTGTAGAGGGTCTCTACGTGGAGTAGCCAGCGTACTCCATAAGTTGGTTGAAAATGTCAGTATCCATGACGGACCGATAGACCACGCCGGTGAGCATCCCGCCGGGATAGAACGTGCCGTTCATCACGTGGTTGACCTTGTGGCAGTGCATCAGGTAGATGCCGGGGTCTGCATCGGCAGTAAATTCGATCGTGTGTCGTTCAGCGGGGGCGACGTTCGTGACGTCCATGTCGTGGCGGGCAGCCTCTGGAATCGTCCCGCCGTCCTTTTCGACACGCTGGAAGCGGTGGTTATGGATATGCATCGGGTGCGACATGTATCCACCGTTGACGAGGTGGATGCGAACTGAGTCGCCCTCGTCGACGATGATCGGTGAGCCTTCTTCGGGGTGCAGCGTTCGGGGTGCGCTCTTCCCGTTGACGGTGAACACGTCCGGATTGCGACTGGCCGAATTGTATGTGAAGTCCGCCTCACCGGCCCACTTCCGCGGAACCCGCGAATCCCAGTCCTTGATCGTCATGAAGTATTCGCGGTCCGCCGGTTCGTAGCCTTCGGGATCAACTCGGTAGATCCCGTACATGCCCATGTCGATATGCCGGTGGGTCTGGAAGTGGCAATGGTAGAAATGCGTTCCAGGGACGTTAGCGGGAATCTCGTAGGTGTGTGTCTCCCCTGGCGGGACCTGAATCCCGGTCGTCGTCGGGACGCCGTCGTTCTCCCACGTCTTGCGAATTCCGTGGAAGTGAATCGTGTGGGGACGTCGGCCATCGGTGTTGTCGAGTGTCACCTCCATCGCGTTACCCTCGGTCGTTCTGAGAATTGGGCCTGGGACGCTGGGGTCGTTGTCGTCGGCCTGGAACGCCCAGACGCGTGGGAATTCGACGGGCCCACCCATTGTATCGAGCGGGTGGACGGCGTGGCGGGCCTGTTGAGTCCGCATCGTCACTCCACCACCCTGCTCGTCGACGTTGACGACTGTTGGAGGGCTGGTGTAGGGGAGATTAGGCGAGTCAGTTTGTGTCTGCGTGGCCGTATCGCTCGTTGCTGCTGGCTCGTTAGCTCCGCCCGCCGAACAGCCTGCTAACGAAGCGATACCCGTCGCGCCAGTTGCCGCGAGAAACTCACGCCGGGACAGTCCGGTTCCGGGTGCGCCGAAACGTGTGGTCATGATACACTCGGCATTTTGGTTGGCCTAAACATAGGGCGACTGCGGTGTCCCAATTCACGGGACAGTGCGTGGATATGTTCGGCAAAAGGCGAATGGAGATGGCGGCTTTTTATTTATACTTGTTCGCCGTTAGGAGTCTGAAATTGAGACGACAAAGTGGTCAGATTTTTAGAGTCCGCCCGTCGCCGTCAGATAGGCCCCTGCAAACTGCACCGCGTTATACGTCCCGTGAATCACAGCCGGCACTGTGAGGTTGTCCGTATACTCGTACGCTGCTCCCAGTACTAAGGCCAGGACGAATGCGATACCGATGTACACCAGTTTGCCTTCCCCTGACAACGAGAAGAGATGGATCGATGCGAACAGAGCGCTTGCGAGGATGATTGCACGAGCCGGATGGAGACTTTCACGGAGGGTGCCCTGTACGAGGCCCCGGAACAACAGCTCTTCTCCCGGGCCGACTAACAGGAATTGAAGGGGGATCAGAAGAAGGAATACACTCGGATTTTGTCGCCCGACCTCGACGATCTGATTCTGAGCCGAGTTCAGACCGAGGGCTGTGATTACTGAGGACGCCACAAAGAGCAACCCCAGGATCGCTATACTCCCGCCAACAATCACTGCTCCATCACGCTTGTCAGGTGAACGAACTGGAACGAATCCCAATCCGAGATCACGGCCTTTGAGATAAAGGATGGCGATGCCCCCAAACGTCACTCCTTGGAGGAAGAACGTGCTCACAACCAGTCTGAGGGCTGGGCGCGACGCGAGGTCGACTCCGAACAACCCGACTACCGTCGCGACGGCAAGGATTACGATAGCCCCCGCGACGTATGATCCATACGTGAGACCAATCGCCGAGGCGACAGACCGGAAACGAGATATCGACGACATTAATCAGATGTGAGCGTAGGGCTCCACCCTACAAGCTGGCTTCGATAGGTCGATTCCGGCGCTATTCATTCCAAGACATCCCGCGGTAGTGATTTTGTTCATAGCTGACGTTCAGGTTCGACGAGGTTGGATCCAGCGAGGACTGTAATTATCACGAGCACGAACGCGATGAGTGAGAGATTCGGAATTGTAAGTCCGAGCACCGGAGCCTGCCACTGGACAACTGCACAGGGGCCAGCAAAGGTGCATGAGGCCGTCGTTGCTTGGAGTACGGAGTGATATCCCGCGATTGAAGCTCCCACCACGGATAGTGGCACGACTGTTCGCCAGATTGTGTTGTGGCTCTCGAGGGCGGCAACGCCGAGAACGACGACAAGCGGATACATGAGGATACGTTGGTACCAGCAGAGGGTACACGGAACGAGACCGAGGCCGAGACTGAACCAGAGGCTTCCCAGGGTTGCAATCGCCGCGACGCCTGCCCCGCCTGCAAGCCAGAATCGTCCGTCGGACATCCATGACTCAGTTTGATCCAGCTGCATCTTCGATCAGCTGTCTTACTCGCTCTTCGTTTCCGAGTGGATTGACCGTCATGCCATCGATGAGGAGCGTGGGTGTGGCATCGACACCGACATCGCTCGCAGCCCTGTCAGTCGCCCGCAGCGCGTCGTCATACTGATTTTCTTGGATGGCCGTGCGGACCGACGCTGTCTCGGAGACGCCTGCGGCCTGAGCAAACTCGACCAATCTCTCGGCGGTCGCCCACTGGTCGCTCTCGGGTGGTTGATTCCCGAACACGTATTCGTGAAACGCCCAGTATGAGGCTGGGTCGGTGTTCCAGACGGCTAATCCGGCCTGACCGGCTGCCGGTGCATCGGGGCCCAAAAATGGGTCGCCACCGATATATGCCAGATTGCGGAACTCGAGCGCAATTGTTCCTGGTTCCACGTAGTCCGTCACGAGTTGTGAAAGCATCTCCGTACTGAACTGGGCGCAGTACGGACACTTCCAGCTCCCGAAGTATGTGACCATGACATCGGCATCAGCAGACCCCATCGTCGCATAGCGGAAGTCTCCAGGCGAGTCGGGAATCGGGGCAGTGGTAACGGCACCCGTATCACCTCCAGCAGTCGCGCCGTCATCCGGCTCAGTGCTCGTATTGTTAGAGAGAGCGGTGGCGCCGATCACGAGACCGGCAGTGGCGGCACCACCACCGCCGAGGAGAAGCTGTCGGCGGGTTAGTCCTCCGACAGCAGCTCCAACACCTCCCTCGGAGAGCCGCTCTGAGAACGTGAGTGAATCAACGGCTGTCTCAGCCCGTTTGTAATCCACACCTGAGAGGTCGTCGGGGTGCGCGACGAGCCAGTGTCTGTAGAGCTGCTCGTCAGTCTCGTCACCGAGTTGTTCGCCACAATAATGGCAGGCGCTGTGAACGTTCCATGTGTGGTCACGCGCTGCTCCAGCTGTTTCGAATTGATCTGTACAGATCGGGCAGGTATGGGCAGTCATTCGTGATCACTACTCCAAGTGTAGATTTCATAGGCTCCGTGTTCTGCTCTCATAGTGAGCTGAATCGTCGGTATCTGTGGCATTGTGTTATACGCAAGGGGTCATCAGCGGCGGAGATATGCGACGAGGCAGGTCGTCAGGAGACAGAGGAGAATGAGAATTGCCACGCCCAGATGCGTCGTCACGATGGTCGGTTGGAGATCTTCCGTGACGGTCAATCCTCCGAGGATAACCTGTAACGGAAGGAGGACGAGAGCGGCCGTGGCCGACCATTTGACAATCGGGGTATTACGGTGTGTCACCCACGCTCCAAGGGTCGTGCCGACGATCAGAACCCCGGCCGTCATCGCCAGTCCACGGTGAGCCCACTCAGCGAAGATTTGGAGTGCAGAGTATGGCGAGTTAGCAATGATCTCGGGTTGAAGGAAGGGGACCCACGTCCCGTAGCAGGTCGGCCAATCGGGACAGGAAAGTCCAGCACCGATTGCACTGGTGTAGGCTCCAAGAAGCATCACAATATACGTCACTAGTAGCGTCAAACTGGCGATATGCCTGTACTCGACCGGAATCCTTGAAATCGCGGTTCGTATATCGTGCCTGCGGAGTCGGGCTTGAGACATAATATTGGGTAGGGACGTTGACTTGCGGTGTGACGAGTTGATGTCTTGGAGACAAAGTGTTAAGCCGGATTCCCAGCGAGTGGGACACCGCCTGCTATTCATTGAGGAGCCGTCTCATGATACTGTTAAGAAGACACACGGTTTGTAGGGAAAACCCCTATATGCCAATAGTATGATGGCTCAAGAACATACCCAGGAACGGTCAATAGATGAACGCGACCGCGAGGTGAAGTCTGCCAACGACAACATCTGTCCCGAGTGTCAGGGTCATATTACACGGACTAGCGACAGCGGTGAGGCGACCTGCGAAAGCTGTGGGTTGGTTTTTGAAGATAATCCAATCGACCACGGTCCTGAGTGGCGTGCGTTCACTTCAGAGGAACGCGATGAAAAGAGTCGGGTCGGGGCTCCGACGACGCAGCTGATGCACGATAAGGGTCTGAGTACGACTATCGGCTGGCAGGACAAGGATGCCTACGGACAGGCTGTCTCTGGTCGCAAACGTGCTCAATTACAGCGCCTCCGGACGTGGGACGAGCGGTTCCGTACGAAGGATGCTCACGAGCGGAATCTCAAGCAAGCGCTCGGGGAGATCAGCCGCATGGCGTCCGCTCTGGGACTTCCTGAATCGGTTCGGGAAACTGCAGGCGTCCTGTACCGGCGTGCTGTGGAGCAGAACCTGCTCCCCGGTCGCTCGATCGAGGGTATGTCGACGGCGTCGTTGTATGCGGCTGCTCGACAGCACGGAATGCCACGGCCGCTGACGGAGTTCGCCGATGTCAGCCGTGTCGAGAAAATCCGGATCCAGCGAGCGTACCGATATCTGTCCCGAGAACTTGGGCTGGAGATCGAGCCGGAGGATCCCATGCAATATATTCCACAATTCGCGTCATCGCTCGACGTGAGCGACGAAGCAGAACGGCGCTCTCGAGAACTGCTTGAGGTAGCTACAGATAATGCCGTCCACAGTGGAAAGAGTCCAGCCGGGTTGGCGGCTGCCGCTCTGTATGCTGCGACCCACCTCACGAACGAACAGCTCACACAGGAGACGGTGAGTGAGGTCGCCCACGTCAGTCGAGTCACGATCCGAAATCGATACCAAGAGCTTCTCGAGGTGTACGCGCAGTATGACTGACCGGATAGCCCCTGCCGGGCGAAATCCAGCTACTGAGTGGGTCATGATACGATATTTACCATGAGCGAGTTCTCAATACAGACCGAGGTCGAGATATTGGAGCTGCTCGTTGATGAGTCACCGTGCCATGTGATGGAGATCACTAACGCCGTCGATGGACACCCGATCACCATTGACCAAACGTGTGCTCACCTCCATAGTGAGGGCTGTATTGTTCCACTGGGGAGGGGTCTCTACGAGATCACAGACGCAGGCGAACAACGACTCGAAATTCAGCACGATTCATAATTGTGTCACCATGTCTCCCCTCTTTCGATGGATCGACCGTCATGACTCTGGAACCACGATCCCGACTGAGTTCGTGGGACCAATGGGATGCCTCTCCAGCAATCGGACACCATATCCCGAGGACCACGTATTATCGAATAATGGGAGATGATTCAGTGTCGTCCGAGGACACTCCGGAGGTACAGGATGTCCTTGATGCGCTGGATGATCCCGCGTGTCGGGCTATTCTCCAGGAAACTATCGAACCAATGACTGCGAACGAACTCCTCGACGCATGTGACATCCCCAAGTCGACGCTGTATCGAAAATTAGAACTCCTCAGTTCCGCTTCCCTCGTTCGAGAACAGGAGACGATCAACCCCGGAGGTGGACGGGTTACCTACTACGAGCGGTCGTTCGAGGACGTCACGATCTCTATGGACGACACAGGTACGTTTTCGGTGAGCGTCGATCGGCCGCCGAAATCTACAGACGAACGGCTTGCAGATATCTGGTCGATGATGGGGGACGAAGTATGAACGGCGTCATCACGGCGATTGCAGTCGTCAAGTTCGTAATCCTGCTTCTCGGTGGCGGGATTACCTATATTGCATTTAAAGCCTATCGACGTACGGGTGCGGATTCGCTACGTGTCCTTGGTGTCGGGTTCGGTATCATCACACTCGGGGCAATTCTAACTGGCGTGGCCAACCAGTTCTTTTCTGTCGGATTGGCCCTCGGCGTGCTCATCAACAGCCTGTTCGTCGCCCTTGGCCTCGCGGTCATCATGTACTCGCTGTATATCCAGAAATGAACCCCGTTCCGAATGTTGCCGTTCCTGATCTCCGTCGGGGTAGCTACCTAATCCTTTTCGGCGTTGTTCTGTTCGTTCTCACGCTTGTTAGCAGTGCAATGCTCGCCCCTGCGATTGGGACGGCTTCGGAGACAGACCAGACGTCCCGAACCTTGGTCGGGTCTCAGGGGGGTGGCCCAGGCTGGCACGAATACGGCAGCGTCTATCTTCTCAACGGGACGAACACTACCTGGCGTGAATCGAGTGCTGATAGCTATTTTGACGTCACACAAACGGAGAACGGAACAGTGTTAGCCGGGTTCATGGACAGCGGGTACGCTTCGTGCGGACCGTACGAGTCTCCCTGTACCCGAACGGGATTCCGAGTCATTGACCCCGGGAAAGACCTGCAGGTGGTTTCGGAGTATAGCTTCCCGGTGCGAACGAACAAGAACAGCGAAGTCCACGATGTCGAACGACTCGAATCGGGAGAATACTTGGTCACCGATATGGAGTACGAGCGTATCTTTACTGTCAAGAACGGCGAAGTCACGTGGCAGTGGAATGCGAGTTCGTTCTACGACGCCCCACAAGATCCGACGACGACCGACTGGCTGCACATCAACGACGTGGACGTCATCGGCTCTGGGCGCTATCTCGTCTCAGTACGGAATGCCAACCAGCTACTCGTTATCGAGCGCGGCGAGGGCGTCGTTGAGGTTATCAATGAGGATACGACCGATTCGAACGATGCCAATTGCCGGAAATCCGGCCAGTTGAACGACTATGACAATGATGGCGATATTCGATGCGGTGACCCCGACGTGCTCAACCACCAGCACAACCCCCAGTGGCTCGGGGATGGTGCCGTCCTCGTTGCCGACAGCGAGAACGACCGAGTCGTGGAACTGCATCGAACGGAGGGCGGTAAATGGGAGCCAGCGTGGGCTCTTGATCGGGCAGCGGGTGTCGAGCTCGATTGGCCCCGGGATGCGGATCGCCTCCCGAACGGAAACACGCTTATCACCGACACGCTCAACCGGCGACTCGTAGAGGTCGACGAATCCGGGACTGTCGTCTGGAGCGTTCGAACAGAGCGTATCCCATACGAAGCCGACCGACTGCCCTACGGTGAGTCTGTCGGAGCCCCGAAGTACACGACTAACGGAAGCAGCGTCGACAGCCCTGACGCCGGCGTGCCGGTTCTCTCACTACTGCTGGTCGGGCTTCGGGCAGTCGTTCCGTCAACGCCATTCTGGTTCCGGGAACCACAACTTGGACTGACGCTTGTCTCTACACTCCTCATTGTCGTCGGCGGAGTTGATCGTATTCGTAACTAAATTTCCTCTCGAAGCCAGTCGAGAGCTCGCTCGCGTTTCTTGATGTCGAAATATCGCATTTCGTTGGGGGCGACTGGCCAGATCGGTCGGATTGCATACCACCAGTCGAACAGGAGTTTTGCCCATCGTGTATCGCCGACTGCGGCGTACCGGTCGATATCGAACTCAGGGCCGTACCGGAGATCGGGAACCACCCCGTGGAGGTGTGTGAGAAACGCCCTGAACGTCCAGTTCGGAACTTCCTCGTACACGTGGATGTACCCGTGCTTATCGCTCTTTTCGACGAGGAGTGAGTACAGCTCTTGATAGCCTGTTCGCGTGCCCTTCCCGACGCGAATCGCAATGAGGTTCTCGTTCGTCTCGTCCAACACCTCGAACATTTGATCGGGTGCTGTGTGGGACATCGTTAGTGGGAGTGATTCGTCGTACCGACAGGGTCAGTATCGGGATCGGTACGCCCGACGAGCTCCACGGTTGCGTGGTCGATTCCTCGATTCGTGAGATAGTCGTGAACCCGTGACTGGATTCTCCGTTGCTCCTCGAGTGTGGTCGACGTATCTGTCAGTCGGACGGTTGCGACGGTGAGTTGACTACAGACTTGCCAGACGTGGAGATCCTCAATCTGGTCGACGCCATCGAGTGTCGTCAATTCATCCCGGAGTTCTTCGGACGACACCGGGCTCCGTTCCAACAGGATCGAGGTGCTTTCCCGGAGGACGTTCCCGGCCGACGCGAGCACCAGCAGCCCAATGAGTACGGCCGCCACAGGGTCTGCGATGGGGAGATCGAACACTGCGACGGCGGCGGTCGAGACGATTACCGCAACAGAGCCACCGGCGTCACCGAGCAGGTGGTAGAACGCCCCGCGCTCGTTGAGACTCATCTCACCACCCTGCAACACGTACACGGAGCCGATGTTTACCAGCAGGCCACCCGTAGCGATGATCAGCGTCAACTCGGGATTGATCGCCACTGGCTCAAGGAACCGCTGGTAGGACTCCCAGACGATGTATCCGACCATTGGAAGGAGCAAGACGCCGTTCAGGAAGGCCGCAACCGGCTCCAGTCGGTGGAGACCGTACGACCACGCCTCGCCACCCTCGAACCGTTCGGCGGTGTAGCTCGCGCCGAACGCCATCGCGTACGCCAGCATATCGAACAGCATGTGGAGTGCGTCGCTGATAAGCGCGACCGACCCGAACAGGAGTCCACCAGCCAGTTCGATGACGAATCCAAAGAAATTGACGACCGCGACGAGCGCAAGCCGACGCGTACTGCCACTTGATTTAGACGGGAGGTTGTGCTCTGCGGTCTCCTCATCAGTATGCTCGTGAAGGGTCATAAGTTCACATTAGAGGGGGTTCTATTTCGAATCTGAGGATTCCGGTTGTTCCTGGGTAGATTCCTGGGCCCCGTCTTCACTCGTCACCATCGAATCCTGCGCCGTTGATTCAGTGCTATCCGAAGAGGTAATCTCCTCATCGGCTCCCTCCGGTTCTGGTTTGGACCGCTCCGATTCTTCGGAGAGTGATGTATCTTGGGCGGAGGAGCCCGCGAAATCGAGCGGACGAAGCCAGATGAACCAAACCACAAATACGGTTGTGCCATAGCCGACGATCCACACGAGGTCAGCAACTGCAGAGAGGTTCGCCTGTTCGAAGGTGTATACCAACAAACCGGGCCCGATGAGCCCAATGAGCACAACGAGGACGGCAAACTGCGGAGACGAGAGTCCGAACGGGTATCGTTGCTGATCTGCCTCCGTATGGGATGTTGCGTTTCCCTCATTCTCTGCACCCATCTTACCCCTCCGAAGCGCTGGTTTCGGTGTCTGTCTCCGGCGTGATTCGAGAGAGTCGCATCGCGTTCCCGGTGACGGCCGTCGTCATTCCGGCATCGCCAGCGAGGACGGCGAGCCAGATCGGGACGTATCCGAACGGGACTGCGACTGCCAGCCCGGCTTTGACAGCGAGACTCGACCAGATGTTCTGTCGGATGACCCCGTTCGCATCGTGTGCGAGTTCGTAGAGGTACGGGAGCTTTGCGAGGTCATCACCCATCAAGGCGATGTCGGCGGTCTCCAATGCGGTATCAGTCCCGGCAGCCCCCATCGCCACGCCGACTGTGGCGGTGGCGAGCGCCGGTGCGTCGTTGATGCCGTCACCGACCATCGCAACGCCGTCGTACTCCTCGACGAGCTCCTCGATCGCCGTCACCTTGTCCTCGGGGAGTAATTCGGCCTGGTACTCGTCGACGCCGACCTGTTCGGCGATCGCGCGGGCAGTCCGCTCATTGTCACCCGTCAGCATCACCGTTCGGGAGACGCCGAGTTGCTTGAGTCGCGTCACTGTTCGCTTCGCTTCGGGTCGGATCTCGTCGGCGACTGCGATGACGCCTTCGAGTTCGTCTTCGGTTCCAACGAGGACAACGGTCTTCCCTTCTGCTTGGAGTTCGGGAACGGTCTCGTCGAGAAGGTCGAGGCAGTTGTTCCGGTCGCATATCTGCCGAGCTGTCTGGGTGACGACACCGCCGTCAGTGGTCGCGTGGACGTGTGATAGGTCGAATCCCAGCTCCTCGAACAGCCCCGGCTTGCCAGCGAAGTGGGGCGTCCCGTCGAGGTCGGCCCGGACGCCCTTGCCGGTGATGCTCTCGAAATCATCGATCTCGCGCTCGGCGACTCCCATGCTGCCGGCCTCAGCGACGATCGCCTCGCCGATGGGATGTTCGCTCCGTTGTTCGAGCCCGCGGGCACACCGGAGGACGTCTTCCTCCGAATTTTCGTTTAATGGAACGACGTCAGTGACGGTGAGCTCACCTTTCGTGAGCGTCCCCGTTTTGTCGAAGGCGACGACGTCGACGGCCCCCATCGCTTCGAGGTGGTTGCCGCCCTTGATCAGGACGCCGTTCTTCGCGGCGCTCGTAATTCCCGACACGACGGACACGGGTGTCGAGATGACGAACGCACACGGGCAGGCCAGTACCAGTAACGTCAACCCGTAGACGACGGCCGTGGGCCAGGTCGTGCCGAGAACGTACGGGCTTCCCACCGTCGTCAAAATGGCGAAGGCAACGACGACTGGCGTGTAGTACGTTGAGAAGCGTTCGACGAATTGCTCGCGCTCGGTCTTGTTCGACTGGGCATCCTCGACCATCTCCACGATTCGCGAGAGCGTGTTATCACCGGCTTCAGAGGTAACCTCTACCTCAAGATAGCCCTCTTCGTTGATCGTGCCGGCGTATACCTCATCTCCCATCGTCTTGTCGACGGGTACGCTTTCGCCTGTGATGGGTGCCTGATTGACGGCGCTTTCACCGTCGACGACGGTTCCGTCCATCGGGATCTTCTCCCCCGGTTTGACGACGACCACGTCGCCGACAGCGACCTCGTCGACAGGAACTGTCTCCGTGGTATCGTCCCGTTTGACGGTTGCCTCATCCGGTGAGAGGTCCATCAACTCCCGGAGCGAGTTCCGAGCGCGATCCATCGAGTACCGCTCCAGCAGCTCGGCGATACTGAACAGGAACGCGAGGGTGGCCGCCTCGAAGTAGAGCGCCTCACCGAAGGCGAGGCTCGCAACGAGTGCTCCGAGGATAGCCACCGACATCAGGAAGTCGATATCGAGGTTCAGATTCCGAGCGGAGTAGTAGCCGTTGCGGAAGATCTCCTGACCACCGGACGCGACGGCAACGAGGAACAGTACGTCGGCGACGAGCAGCTCCGTTCCGAGAAGGCTTGCAAGCTGTACATTCTGCCCGGTCAGGAAGAACTCGAAGAGCAAGCCGAGAGCGACGAATCCACCGCTGATCCACGTCTTGAGTGCTCGTGGACTCGTCCAGATGCTCTCGCGTTCCTCAGTCGGGTCCTGCCGTCCTGATTCGTCGCTCGACGTGTCTGTAACCTTGTACCCGGCACGTTCGATAGCGCCGATGATATCGGCTTCTCCAGTCCTCGAAGAATCGTACGTGACGACGACGGTTCCGGTCGTCGGCTGGGTTTCGAATGTTGTAATTCCCTCGACCCTCTCGAGAGCGTTCTCGATTTTGCCAGCACACGACGGGCAATCCATTTCCGGAACCGTGAATTTCGAGGACACTTCGCCGGTGTCCTCCACGGTGTACCCGGCCTTTTCGACCCGATTAGCAATCGCGGTGGCACTCGTTTGTTCGCCGTCGTATGAAACGGTCAGCGTCCCTTTCGTCACTTGCGGGTCGACGCTGCGGATTCCGTCCAGTTTTTCGACGCTGTTCTCTACCTTTCCTGCACAGGATGGACAATCCATCTCCGGGACCGCGAATTGTGCAACGTCCCCTTGGTCTATGGGTGGAGAAACGTCGTCGACGCCCTGTTCTGTGTGTTGGGCGTGTTCGTGATCACTGTGGTCGTGGTCATGCGTGTGACTATGCTCGTGGGACCCTTCTTCGTGTTCGTGGGCGCGATCCGGTGGCTCACCACTCCTGTTGTGGGAATCGTCGTCGGGGGAGGTCATCACTCTCCCCTAGCCACTACACATTTATTAAATCGACTGCTATAAAACACCCATTTTCTGCCAATACCTAATAAATACTTTGCCCTATATTATTAACTCGGCCGTTGTCTCATCTCAAATGCAGACCTAAGTATGGTTTGCTCGATACTCACCGTGTTTGACCTCGAGGAAGAGCGTAAAGACTCCAAA
Source organism: Halobaculum sp. EA56 (assembly GCF_051195075.1). Classification (NCBI taxonomy): domain Archaea; kingdom Methanobacteriati; phylum Methanobacteriota; class Halobacteria; order Halobacteriales; family Haloferacaceae; genus Halobaculum; species Halobaculum sp. EA56. The sequence goes on along the minus strand of NZ_JBNTJX010000016.1, from coordinate 54,438 downwards.
CACGACGAGGCCGACGCTCACCATCATGACTGTACTTTTGCTCGTCGGACTCATCATCGTCCCACCAATTATGAGGGTGAGCAGGACCCCGAACGCGATTACCGTTTTCGTGTTATCGAATTCCATCGATAGTTTGTTACTGAAACTCAATCAGATGTTGTTTCCGACGTCTCTGCTGTCGATACCGTTGCGCGGGTCTTCCTTCGAACGAAGCCTACCCAGACAAGTGCACCAACGAGACACAGGATACCAGCGATCGCAATCGATTGACCGCGGATTGTCGTCCCGGTCTGGTTCTGTGTGATCAGCAAGATACCGATGCCGAAGAGGACGAATCCTTGAACACCTGCTGCTTTCGCTGGTTCAGTAATATACTCCGCCTCTGTGAGAATGCCAGCAACAGATCCGACGAACAACAACAGTCCCGCAACAGAGACAGGACGAAGGCCGAGAACGACACCGACCTCCGAGAGAGCAAATCCAATAGCGACAAAGAGTGGCCATGGACTCGCTCCCGTGAAGGTTGAATCCGTGTCTTCGGAATCGCTCATTATCTCGAGTTGAGCTTCACGATATAATAAATCGGCTGTTATTGATACCCCTATAGTTAATAGAAAATGGCTGTAATTCAGCCGTTAGTTAATATTGGTGCGGTATAACCTCACAGTCTGAAGCTGGTAATACTGCTTAGTCCCGATTCTCCGCGCTATCCCATCTTACGGTCAAATGGTTTTATAGAGACGCTCTGCCTACTCTTTTTTATGTGCATCTACTGCGACGCCTACGAAGAAGAGCGAGAAACGGAGAGTCAGTCTCCAGTCGAAGACAACCACTCTGAACAAAAGACTACTTCCACGCTGTCAAAGGGAGCGTTTGGACAACTTCGTTCTTCGCTAGCAGATCTGTTGTAACCGACCATTCTGGCCATTGATGACGCCACGTAGGTCGATACGCGAGCGGAGAAGTTCGAACGTCGAACCAGAACGGTTTCAACGCTGACTGGCCTACGGCCGAATAACAGCTTTCGAGAGTATGTCATACGAAGGCACTACGGTTCCACGGCGTGACTCACCTGCAGGGGAGTGTGATTACTGTGGGCATCCGTTCCCGACGACCGACCGCCTCGTCCTCCACAAAGGCTTAGAACATCCCCAAGAGCTGGATGACGACGAGGAGGACGCATTCCTCTCTGCCCGAGCAGACGAAGAAGACGAGTTGCGTACACTCCGTCTGAAAGCGCTTGGAGCCCTCGTGCTCCTGTACTTCGGTCTTCTATTCATGTATGCTATCTTTGCCTGACTCAGATACGAACACCGGGGCAAGCGAAGAGGTACACATAGAGTCAGGTCCAGGGTCGAGGCTTCGTCATTGGGTCGTCTCGAACACGAAGCTCAGACTCTTCGTACAGTTTGTACTCTGGGTCTCGATACTGACGCTGTTTACCGAAACAGTCGCTGCCGGTAACGGGATGACGCTCTCGAAGCAGCCTCGGGATACCCTTGCCGTTCCCCGATGGCTGTATCTTGCCACTGGCGGCGCCACGATCGGCGCCTCTGCCCTACTTGCGAGCTTCGTTACTGATCGAGCCTTTATCCGCTATCTCCACAACTGGTCACTCCCCGGTCCGACGGTCGACGACTGGTGGACACCGATTCGATGGATCGGACGTAGTTTTGGGATTGTCGTCCTTGGACTGGCAGTGTATCTCGGACTGACCGGACCGCAGCTCCCGACAGCAAGCTTCACCATTCTCGTCACATTTGTCGTCGTTCGAGCGGGCTTGCCGATGCTTACGTATCTTGGAGGGAACGTTTGGCCAGCACTGAACCCCTGGCGAGGGATCGTCTCGCTTCTCCCAGCTGGACACAGAACGTATCCAAGAGAATTAGCCCGATGGCCAGCTGTCGGTGGCCTATTACTCCTTGTGTGGATTGAGGTGATTTTCCCTGTCAGCACGATTCCGTCAATTCTTTCGCTTGCGATCCTCGGCTACAGTGCCGTCACAATCGCAGGCGCAGTACTCTTCGGTCCTGACGCGTGGTTCGAGAACGCAGATCCGTTATCCGTCCTGTTCCGATTTTTCGGGGCTGTCGCCCCTGTAAAACGGCGGGACGGGAAGCTCACTGTAAAACTGCCCGGTAGCGACCTGACTGACTCAGACTTAATCACGGACACCTCCGATGTTGCGTTCGTCATTGCGCTGATTTGGGAGCTCACGTACAGCGGCTTCATCACGACGCAGACGGGCGCAGCAACTACCGAGGCACTCGTCAGCCTCTCCAATATTGGAGTGGGAGCCGTACAGATTCGTGCGATCCTCATCTACACACTCCTTTTCGTCAGTGGCTACGTCGTTTTCTTCGCCGCGTATTGGTATGCGGGCGTACTCTCTCGGCGACGGACCGGGACATACATCACAGCGAAACGTATCGCCTTTCGGTTTGCACCCTCGCTATTGGCCATCGCAGCGGGATATCACCTCGCCCACTACACCGGACTGGCTGTATCCCTCAGTCCGGCTCTAGGCATGGCAATTCTCTCTCCACTGTCGCCCCCAGCGAATCCCCTGACATTGTCTCCACCTGGGTGGTTCGAGGGTTTGAGTATCGCCTACGTGCTCATCGGGCATCTCCTCGCTATCTGGGCAGCGCACGCGACCGCCTACGAACTCTTCTCGAGTCGTCTCGTCGCAATCCGGAGCCAGTACCCGTTCATCGGTGTGATGATCGGGTACACCGTTATTAGCCTCTGGATTCTCTCACTTCCAGGAGCGACGCCCCCATATCTACCCTGATTCTGGTGGTTTCGAGAGAACAACGGATCGCACACTAAGGTCAGAACTCAACCAGAAAGATCACTCGGCAGTGAACTCAATCGGGTCCATGTCGAGAAACGCGGTTTCGTAGCCGTCGTGGCGCGCCAGTTGGGGTGGTGTCTCTACAGTGATTCTGACCGTATCGCCAGTCTTGAGTTCATCAATACCCATCCCATAGAAACTCCCGAGGTCAGGATCAAGGGACGCTTGGAGTGTCCCTTGTGTGATTGTATCCCCTCCACGGTCGAGTGTTGCTGAAAGAGCCATCCTCGGGAGCATCACGCGATTGTAGGGTGTGCGTGGAGAAACGATTAGGAAGGGTCCTTCAGTATCACTAAACCGATGGTCACCGTCAACGAGAGCAACCAGCATCGTTGCGTCACCGGATTGCCCTTCGTGGAGTAGTCGACCGGGAAGCTCGGATTTTGTCGGCACGACCGGTTCAGGAATCATTTCCATATCCATTAGATCGACTGTCCCACGGGTGCCTGCTTTGTCCCCTAACCGGCGAATCTCCAAATTGTACGTCTCATCCGTATCGAACGTGAACTGCATCGTGGCAGACTGTCCCTCTGTAAATCGCCCGTTGAATGGACTCGTACGAGCTGTCTGCAACGGGCCAACCTGGAGCGTCACATCGTACTGTCCTTCCCCCGGGAGAGCGATATTGTCGCCGTAGTGGAACCCCATATTCGGCGAGATCATCGGCCAGAGGTTGGTCGAGGACACTCGACCGTCGCTGTTACTGATTTCGACAGAGACGTCGACCGGGAGGATCGTCTCCGTCTCGGTGTCCCAGACACTCGCCATCAGATGCACCGAATCATCCGACTGAACGACGACTTTCGTCTTTCGTGAGCCAGTGAGGTTCCAGAAACGGTGCGGGAAGGAGTGCATCAGTGCAAATCCGAGACTGCCTGCCGTCGTCGTTCCGTACATTCCCATCCCTTCGATGATTGCCGGATAGTAGACCGCGTCAGGTCGATCCTCCACGATCGGTGGATCACGCCATGCAGACTGCGTCTCGAATCCGAGCCGCCCCAGGCAACCAGACAGTACCAGGCCCCCCGAGAGAGCAGTCCCCTGTTTGAGAAACGTTCTCCGATTCATGTTCTCCTCTGAGATACTATGTTTGGTAGATTCATTGAGTCGACCTCGCTGTCGTCAACCGGGGGTTTCTGTAACTGCCAGCCTCGGCCATTCTGTGACTGTCTACGCTAAGCGAACGACGAATCCGGTGAGTACCAGGAGTGAGACAACGCCAAGTAACGTCGCCAGTAGGAGGTGCTTCTCTTCCATAGATTTGGCTTCGGTTGGAATTCTAAAGACACCTTTGGAACTACAACGTCACCTGCACATCTGGCATATCAACGAAGGCTGTCTCGTATCCTTCATGGCGAGCTGTTTGTGGGGGCGAATCGACCGTGATCGTCAGCTCATCTCCCGTCTGTACATCTGCGACCGTCGCTCCGTAGTGATAGCGGAGCTCTGGATCGATGGTTGCCTGTAGAATTCCGTCGAACACTGACATCCCGTCACGGTGCAGTGTTCCCGAAAGCGACATCATCGGCAGCATCGTTCGATTGTAGGGTGTGCGCGGAGAAACAGCGAGATACCTCTGCTCCTCGTCCCCACCGAAACGTGACGCGTCTTCGAGGATCGTAACCACGAACTTCGCGTCCCCACTCGTCCCCGAGCCACGAACGTCCCCCGGGAGCGCGTCCGGTGTCGGCACTTGCGAACTCGGTAACATCTCCATGTCCATCAGGTCGACAGCACCCTTCGTGCCTTCTCTGTCGTCGGGAATGTCCGTATACGAGATCTCGTTGAGCGTCGATTCGCTGAATTCGAACTCGAACGTGAACGAGGCGTTCCCCTGATTCTCGGCCAGCGACCCCGTCCGTCGCGTCGACGGCCCGCCGATGCTGACCTCGACAGTGTATGTGCCGTCGCCCTGGAGCTGTGCGTTATCGCCGAAGTGAAACCCCATCGGCTGGGAGAGCATCGGCCACGGTGCGAACTGGTCGACCTGCTCGCCGTCCTGTGTAATCGTGAGCTGTGGATTGATATCGGGTGGGATGATCCCCGTCTGTGTCTCCCAAACGACCGGCATCAGGTGAATCGAATCTTCGGATTGAATCTCGACCTTCGTGATCCCATTCGGCTTCATCAGCCAGAACCGGTGCGCATACGAGTACGTGAGCGCACAACTGTACCCGCCCTGTTCCTTCATTCCGGGCATTTTCATGCCCTCGTAGTGGGTCGGATAGTAGACTGCGTCCGGGCGGTTCTCGGGGAGCGGTGGTGCCCGCGCTGACCGCGTCTCAAACAGGCCGGTACACCCCGCGAGCCCCACGAGTGACGTGCCCCCGACCGCCCGAAGCACGTCACGACGATTCATGCGTCACCTCCTGTGCGTTCTCGACCGGTCGCGCAGGCGGCAGCGAACGCAACGACCGTGGGGGGACGAGGAAATTACCGCGACGCTCCGTTCGGATGTACTGCAGGATGCCGTTGTTGTTTCGCTGACCGACGGCCGACTGCTCGGTGACGTCAGTGCCATTCATCGCTTCTCTCGTGTCGACGAAGTCGGTGATCCGTCGCTGGAGCGCAAGGAAGTGGAGGCTGGCGGTTTCACCGTCGGTAGAATCGAAGTCGCGCCGAAGGATGAGAGGCGAGTCATCGTCATCGCGAGCGCGGGCGGATTTCTGGGAGTGACCGACGACGCCCATCTCGCGGGCCGTCTCATCCGTTGGCTGACAGTCGTCGATTTTGCTGCTGGTTCCGAGATTGTCTCCAGCGCCCTCGATTACGTCGTTCTCGGCGTGGTACGGACAGAACATCTTCGCCTCACGCTGCCAGCGATCGTCCTGATTGTACCACTGATTGAGATTGAGCTGGAGCTTGGAGATGTGCTGGGTCGTTCCACCGGCGAACGGCCCCGACTGGATTGTCACGCGATCTTCACTGGCCTGGTTCTTTTTGAATCCCGATTTGAATCCCATAAACAGCGGCGCGTCCTCTGGGACCTTATCTGCCGGAACACCCTCTGCATCGTCAGCATTCTCCGCCGGCAACCCGTCCCCAATAAAGCCCGTCCGCCGGTCGGCGATTGAGAAAACATCGGTCAGTGTAGCGTCAGGCTGATCGACACCGTTGAGGGTTGATTTGTTCCCTTTGAGGGCTTCTTCGGCACCGAGCACCACCTGTGCCGTGTTACTCGCGAGATGGACGACTGCATCGGGCGTATCGAACTCGGGATCCTCAAACGGCGCAAGTGCTTCTGGATCAGGGAGGTCAACGTCTTCGGGAAGCGATTCGTCGAATCGGTCGAAGTATGCCGGAGAATAACTCACCGTGAGCAATAACCCGCCCCCGCTTCGCTCGTAGGCGTGTTCGATCCCACGGAGAGCTGTTTCAACTTGGTCACGGTCGTCTTCGTTCGGGGGCCCGTCTCGTCGGTAATTTAGATAGAGGAGCACACGATGGCTCGGAGCGACGACGTTCCCGTGGTCGTCCCGTGGGAGGGCCTCATTCCAAGCGTGCTGACGTTGTGGATACGACGAGAGATCATCCGGCCCTGTTGGGACGTCAACATCTTCACGGCCTAAACAGGCACTGAATGCCGCTGCGCCTCCGATAGCGACGGCCGACTTGAGGAATTCTCTGCGAGGGATACCTCTCTCATCAGTCATTGACGACAGTTAGGAAGCCAACGGAAAAGGCGGTTCTGGTAGAGTTCTTGAATCCCCGCTCAAGGTCGGTAGTAGACTATCTGGTGATGAGCTTCTTCACCAAGTTCCACCCGATAAATCGGGGGGCCCGCTTGCGGTATTGCTCGTATTCCTGGCCATACTGCTCTCGCAGCCACGGTTCTTCGGCAAACGGGAACAGTGCGTACACGAGGATGGTCAAGATGCCGTGTACAGCCAGTTTCCGGGAGTTCACTGCAATGATCGCGCCGACGATGAACGTAATGAATCCCACGCTCTGAGGGTTGCGCGTGTACTGGTAGATACCGTTCGTCCGAAGTTCCCCTTCTCTTCCACTGCTTTCCATCCACCCAAGTTCGAAGAGTGCTGAGAGGGCAAATCCCATCCCGAGTGCGGCGATACCGCTACCCGTGAGTTTGCTCCAACGTTCGGTGAAAATGAAGGAGTCCCGATCGAGCGCGCCCAGCACGGGAAACCCAGCGAACACGACGGAGAGCGCTGACCAATTGAACCACCACCGCCAAGAGCTGTCACCGATGGGCCACACTCGACGGTCAGGATGAACCGCACTGATGGCGTACCCGAGAATCAGCGTGACATCCGCGACGACCGCCGTCAGGAGCGCACGATCTGAGAACGAGGACATACGTGTATGTCGTGATAGTGAAGGACAAAAAAGTGAGACAATCTTGGGTTCGCATCTGGGTACTGCTCCCTCTGAAGAGGTTTGGAACCACCAACCACTCTCTACAATTCTAACATCCGGAGTAACTCGAATCGACGTTCTCAGGTAACTGCGTTTCAAATTCAGCCCACATGGCGGGATTTGTCCCACTCCATAGCGGGTTTACCGGTTCGCAGTCCCTTCCGTTGCTCGTGGTGATCACCGCCGCGGCTGCGGGTACAGCGGTACTTCTGGGACTTGCGATCGGCGCGTTCGTTCAACGCCAATCCCGTCCATATCTGTTAATCGTCGCTGCATTGGCTGCCCTTCTTGGACGCTCTGCGGTTGCGGGGATCTCCATCGTAGGCCTGTTTTCACAAGCCGAGCATCACCTCCTCGAACACGGGCTTGATGTCATTCTTGTAGCGCTCGTTATTGCTGCAGTCTATCACTCCCGAACCATTTCGAACGAGACCAACTTCGATACATGACACACCAACGTGACCGAATTCACGAGTATATTGCCACCCACCCTGGAGAACACTTCAACGCGCTCACGCGGAGACTCGACCTCGCACCAGGACAGGTACAGTACCATCTCAGGAAACTCCAGAATCAAGAGAGAGTGGTCAACCTACCTCTCTATGGCCGGACCCACTATTACACACCGGAATATGATGCGTGGGAGCGGGGAGCAATCGCTGTCCTTCGCCGGGAAACAGCACGCGACATCTTATTCTGTGTTCTCGAACAGGGAACATCCAGCCCGAACGCTGTCACAGAGTCCCTCGGGATTGCTCGGGGAACCCTTGAGTGGCACTTGGATCATTTGACGGAACAGAATCTCATCGAGAAACACCGAGATGTCAATAATCACGTGACGCTGGTCGCAGCCGAGCGGACTGAGACCGCTCGCCTCCTCGAAGAGATCTCCCCCTCGCTGTCCGATCGGATGATCGACCGGTTCACCCGCCTCGTCGATAACCTATTGGCGGATGGATCGTAACGAGCCCTCGGATGTATTTCGTTGAAACGAGAACTTGATTGTTCGATTACTGCACCCACTTGGATAGAACGCTATGCAGTCCCTGAGTCCACGGTTCCCAGATACTGGGTTTCCCACTCACGACGTGCCTCTATTTCACGCTGACCGCGCTGTGTAACTGTGTATACGTTCGTCCGCCTGTCGAGTTCACCCTTCTCGAGCAGTCCTTTGTCGACGAGGTCGTCGAGATTCGGATAGAGGCGCCCGTGGTTGATCTCCTGTTCGTAGTAGTCGTCGAGTTCGTCTTTGATTGCGAGCCCGTGTGGTTCCTTGAGCCCGGCCGTTACATACAAGATGTCCCGCTGGAACCCAGTTAGATCGTGCATCCGTCTGTTCTCTATTTTGAGGGGTGGCATATGTTCTCTCTGGTACCCCGAGGCGATTTTGGCTTGACTGGGTCGGGATATCGCGTGAAAACTTCGAACCTTTATATAGTGGACAGGTGAATTCCGCGATGGAATGTCTGACCTAATCGTCAAAGCAGCCGTGAAGGACGCACTCTCGGACAACAACGTCTCGGCAGATTTCTACGACACGCTCAACGAGGAGGTCGCCGAACTGCTCGACGACGCCGCAGAGCGTGCCGAGTCCAACGACCGGAAGACGGTCCAGCCCCGCGACCTGTAGGCCTGCGTAACGCAGCCAAGCCCGTCACTCGAACGTAGCTTTTTGAGGTTCCTGTACAGAAGTTAGGAAACGAAGATGGCGGACGCACCGGATACTGAACGGCAGGCGGTCGAGCCTGAGGCAGGAGACGTCCTCAGCGTGTCACAGCTGAACGACCGAATCGCCTCGGTCGTCGAGGATGCGCCTGCCCTCGACGGTGTCCGCTGTATTGGCGAAGTCACGGATCTCCATCAGAACAGTACAGCGCTCTACTTCACGCTTACCGATGGCGACGCCGAGCTCCCCTGTATGATCTGGGCAAACCGCTATCGGAAGATGGACGCCGAGCTCGAGGACGGGACTGAGGTCATCCTGGAAGGCGATATCGACTACTGGACTGAAGGCGGGAAAATCGACCTCAAGCCGTGGGAAGTGATCGTCGTCGGCGACGGCGACCAAGCGGCCGCGGTCGAGCGACTGCGCAGCGAGCTCGAAGAGCGTGGCTGGTTCGACGACGAGCAGAAACAGCGCCCGCCAGCGTTTCCGGAACGGGTCGGTGTTGTGACCTCACTCCGAGGGGATGCTCGGTACGACATCCAGAGCGCGATCCACGAGCAAGACCCTACAGTCGACATCCTGGTGAAGGATGCGACCGTCCAAGGGTCAGAGGCACCGACGTCTATCGCGAACGGGATTCACCATCTGGACCGCTCCGAGGACGTCGATTCAATTATCGTCGGCCGCGGCGGTGGGAGCGATTCGAACCTTCAGGCGTTCAACACCGAGCGGGTCGCGGAAGCGATCTTCACCGCGAACACCCCGATCGTCACGGCAATTGGCCATACTGACGACCGGCTAATCGCGGATCGGGTAGCGGATATGGCCGCGATCACACCGACAGCGGCCGGCGAGTACATCGCGAAGTCTCGGAATGACTTCCTGGCTAGCGACATTGGCCCGCTTGAGCAACAGCTTGAGGCCGCGTACGAGACCTTTGAACAGGAGCACGAACACGAACAGGAACTGGCCGAGGCAGTCGAAGAGGCGACCGCGCCTGAGGGCCTGTCGCCAGTTTACTACAAGGTTGCAATTGTCGTGCTCCTAGTGCTGTTGCTGCTCATTACTGCACTCTGGCTGGGGGTGATCTAATCGATGGCAAAAGACACGGACATCAGGAGTCGGATGAACCGAATCGAAGAGATTATCGACCAACTCGACGCGGATGAGGTGTCACTTGATGAAGGGAGTGAGCTGTACGAGGAAGGGCAGGAGTTACTAACTGAAATCCGCGAGCGACTCCACGAAGGCCAGGGCGAGGTCATCGAGATCAAATGAGGAACGGCAGCGGTATCGACTGTCTCTCCGCGTTAACCAACAGCCTGCCGTTGTTCACGAGCTTGTTGGTTAAGGTCGCTAGCCACGGTTACCCTTCAGGCTTATCTGCGATGTCCTCCCATTTCGAACCGTTCGACGGTAGTTCCAATGTTCCATGAGACGGTTCTGATATTCGGCGTCTACCTACTCGCGTGTGGTGTAGCGTGGATCCTCCATGAGTCCGCACACTACGCCGTCCACAGGCTCTATGCGGAATCAGTCTCGTTCGGTGTCAATCGACGTGGCCCATACGTTGACGCCGTTTACGCCCCGTCTGCTCCGACGGTCGCTATCCGACTCGGTTCGATCGCGCCGACTCTCCTCTATACCCCTATTGTCGTACTCGGAATTGGAGCCTATCTCTCGTCGAATCCGGTTCCACAGTTGGATCCAGTCGGGTGGTCGCTTGTCGCCGTTCCTCTCGTGATTTTGACTTTTCCGACTGGTGCTGATATCCAAGCGTGTCTCAACGCCTCAGAATAGCGTTTCTTAACGTGTATTCGGTCGGCGTCAGACAAACACTTCATTAGTTACATAGTCAGATTTTAAGAAAGTCATTGGCCGTCAGTATTTAGTAGATAAGACGCAAGTATGTGCAAATGTATCATGGCACAAGCCAGTCCCCGCAGTACCCCCCGTGAAACTGATACGGACGAGCGGTCCTCCGTGTCAGTTGAAGCGTGGTTGGAGGCGGTCAGTAGAGAACTGGATCCCGCCGAGTGTGAGGACCTCTCCGAACTCGGCATCTACTCGATCCACGAACACAGCAGCGCCCGCACGATCACCCTTCCTGAGGATGCGGACGAGTTCGAGGACGCGACGACGGTAAAGCAGTACTATTTCGAGGGCGAGGATTGCCCGCTTCTCATCGTTGCTCCGCTGCAGGTCTAAGTCGCCCTGTGGGTCGCAGATCAGCAGTCGGTGTCATCTTCTTTGTGGTCGGAATAGAACTGGATGAGGTACTGGAATCGGCCTGTATCACTCGTGAATGAGTCGAGTTCTTCCTGTAACCACTCGTATTTGTCCTGCGGGATTCGCATATTGATTCGGGCCACATCGTCGCTAACATCCGAGTCGGAGTTGCTGGCGCTGGTTGCTGTGTCCGCGTCTGACATTAGTTCGACCCAGGCTATGCGGTCGCATATATCCCAGTAGAATGAGAACTTCTCTAGAGAACTTGGAGAACTTTGAAGATCTACAAATTCATTCAAATTTTCTGACCTCTTTTGGTCGTGCTATCCTTTCCCACAAACGATGTGTGCTAAGGTCCCCTCCGGCGAGACGCCGGCCAGTACTGAGGAATCGACGTCCGTCATTCGGATCATCCACAGGTCCATCGGCCCGATTCTGCTGGCGCTCCTCCCGCTGATCCTGTTCGTGGGGACGGCGGCCGCACAGTCGGATCCGGGGAGCGCATTCTGCGACTCGAACATGGCCGACACCATCCAGAACATCTTCACCATCATCCAGTTCGGTGGGCCGCTCATCGGCGGCGTCCTCGCGCTCGGCGCGACGGTGGCGATCCCGTTCACCCGTCGCTCGGACTGGAAGAAGGAGATGAAATCTGTCCGGAATCAGGGCCTGCTCTGGGGCGTGATCGTCGCCCCCCTCGGGACGGAGATCGTCCAGTTCATCCTGAACAACATCGTGGTCGGTGGCACGAGTTGTGGATTCTAACCACGCACCAGGATTCGCACTCGTCATGTCCGCCGTCCTCGTCGCATCGACAGCCGCCGTTCCAGTGGGCGCCCATCCCCCGAATAGTACTGACCACGGCGTTCCGGAGGAGACCTTTCACAAACTGTGGTCGGGGGATCAAGACGGTGCGACCGACGGTGCGAATCTGAGTAACGGGTCGGCGGTCGAGCAGCTTGGCGAGGGGACCGATGTCCCGTTCGATTCGCCCCCGCGTGCAGTTGAGCGATGGAACCGTGGCGACCACTCGGAGTTCCCGGCGACCAACAGCTCCGTGTCGATCCATCCACCAGATGCGGACCTCACCAGCGACCAGTTCATCAAGGAAGCCTATACTGAGGTGTTCGCCGTTCAGCCGTCCACCCGAGCGCGCCTCTCGTCGTCTAGACAGCCGCTTTACGTCGCTCCAGACGGGACGCTCCGCGGGACCGTCGATTACCGGGTGGCGGTGCCGCCTGACGACACCTCCGGCGATCGACGTGTCTACTGGAGTCTGGAGAGCCATCAGGTTGAGGAGACGAGACTCCTCGTCGACGGCGACGAGGAGACGACGGCTGGTGGTTCCCACACGCCGGCACTGTCGTACTCCTTGGATGGATACGCCGGCGAGGACCACCAGCTCACGCTCCAGGCGAATATCTCGGTCCGACTTCGGAAGGAGGTCGAAGTTTGTACCGCTCACAACGACGAAGGCGATTGTACCAACTGGGAGAGTTCCGTTTCATACCCGACCGAGACCGTCACGGTAACCGATTCCATCGAGGTCACGAAGTATGACCTCGCGGTATCAGGGTTCATCGCGGAGTATCCGAACGGTGATCTCGGCCTCGTCGTTTACAAGAACCAGCCGTGGCTCGGCTACCAGTTGCCCAACGGTGATGTCCGAGGTGTCTGGCGGTTCTACTCAGCCCGAGACAAGGACTGGGATACGCTGGTCTACAGCTCGGACGACGGACAGCGGACCGCCCACTCACCGCTCCATCCACTCCAGGTGAACGCGTACCCCATCGAGACGGGGCCGACGCCGTCGCCCCGCCGGAACGTGACGATACTGGATGTGTACGGGACGTCGACGTCGCCGCCGACGCTCCCGTCGAACGTTCACCTGGATGTTCTCACGGAGTCGTACACGGCCAGCTACGGCATCGCGACGCGGGCCACGACCGACGAACAGCCCGAGACTGTCCGTGCGTGGGGGCTCGTCAGAGGGGTTGAGGCAGAACGGCCCGCCGATGAGTTCGCTCGAATCCAGATCGACGAGAGCAACCTCTCTCTGGAGGTGGTGAACCAGACCGAAGATACGGTCACCGTCCGGGTGACCCTCCAGAACGCGAACACCGGCGCACCAATCAATACCGACGAACGGGACGGCTACGTCGTCGTCAACGGGCAGCGGGTGAACACGACCGGGAACGGAACCGTCACGACGACGATTGAACGTTCCCCTGGCGGTGTGTCGGCCCGATACGAACCCGGCCACTGGTGGCTCAATCCTCCCGGCTATACCGGCGACTCGGATACTGTCCTGCTGCAAGGCTCAGTGCTCCAGTTGGTGTCGACGCTGTTCCGGATCGGCGTTCCCGTCTCGCTGTTCCTCCTTGCAGTGTTCTTCATCGATCGGATTACAGGGTGGCGTATCTGGCCCCCGTGGAGGTCACTATAATGATCAGAGAACATTCAGAATCCCATGACCGGAATTCGGAACGGTGGATTAGTCGACGCCGTCTTTTGGCTTCGTCTGGAACAGCCCTGCTTGCAGGAGTAGCAGGGTGTTCCGGAACCGATGGTCCCGGCAACCAGACTGAATCCCCAACAGGTTCGTCCTCTACGTCGCCGTCTACAGATTCGGTATTTGAGGAAATCAGCTTCGCGGGACCCAACCTTGTGGTGACGCTGGCTGATGATCACGATGTCGACCAACTCAATCTGATTGGTCCAGATGGTACTACGTTCGAACAGTCAACCGTTGCACAGGGAGCTACAAGAGTCGAAATACAGATTGTCTTCAAGACTGGTGGGACGTACTCTGCCGGCGAGTACGAGTTAGTCGCCGTTTCGGGCGAGACATCTGAGTCGATGTCCCTGGAGCTTCGGCCCGATATCCAGATCGTCGATGTCGAACCGGAGTTCGATGAAGATGATGGCTACAGTAGCGGTCGGCTCTTTGTGACGGTCGAGAACGTCGGTACTGGTCCCTCTTGGGTGTATAATATTGGCTTCCGGAATGCGCCGTATCGGAACGCACCTGAGGTAATCGAAGGAGACGGCGTTGCTGATACCACGTTCGAGCGTCCGGAGGCGAGCGAAGAATTCCTCAGCCCCGGTACTGAACGGGAATTCCTGAAACAACGGGGTGTTCTCGTCATCGATGACAACGACGATGTCTCATGTGAGAGTGATACTGCAGAATTAACCGTTGTTGTTCAGACCCCACACGGAGATATTGAGCAACCGATTCGGGCGGAACTGTCCGGTGGATACCACATCGACGATCAAGGCGCAATCCAACACCCGTGTAAAGACGTCCAGATTGAACTACTGGACGGGGGTGGAGACAATGCGTAGTCCCGTCCGATTCCTAGTTCGCTCTATCTTCGTCTTTTTCGGGCTACTGACTACGGGCACTGCTCCGGTTTTAGCTCAAAGTGACGGAGGCAGCGATGGAGGTGCTCTTGGAGACATTATCATCAGCGCTATCCAAGAACTCCTTGAGATACTCTTCAGCCCTATAGAGACCGTCATAGAGAATCACGGTGATGCAGTCTTGCGGACAGTGGTGGGTACTCCCCATCCAGATTCGGTGTTCAATCAGCCGACGAACGCAGCGTGGCCCGGAATTTATGACTACTACTGGGAGATGATTATCCCGCTTTCGCTATCGCTGTACGGCCTCTCGATTGGAATCGTCATTTTCCTTGAATCGACGAGCCACTTGTTCAACGGATACCATCGCTCGAAGCTCAAGAAACGCGCCTTCGCTGGACTGCTCGGTATCTTGTCGTGGTGGTGGATCTCAGCGCTATCGTTGCGGTTTATGGATGCATTGGCTGGGTTCCTCGTCCCCTCGGTGTCAGAAATCTCGCTATTCCAGACGCTGTCGTTCACTGGGATGGGCGTGCTCGGCACGGTCGTCGCTCTCTCAACGAATTTGCTCCTATTCGTGTTGATCGGCCTGATTTACCTAGCGAGACAACTGGCACTCTACCTATTTGTGTTCCTGATGCCACTACTCATTGTATTCTGGATCCCTGGCGTCGGGCCGTTCGCCCTAGTCTCGAAATTCATGAAGAAGTTGGCCGGGTTCTACGTCCCTTTCCTGTTTATGACGGTTCCAGTTGCTCTCCTGTTCCGTCTCGGGGACATCTTGGGGACGAGCTTCGGCCCCTCAGCCGGTGAGTTCGGGGCTTGGTTGACGGCACTCGTTATCCCGCTTCTCGCCGTTGCCTCTCCGTTTGTTTTGTTCTGGCAGGCCGGGGCGTTGTTCTTCATCGCCGACAGGGCGGCCAGGCATATGTCTGCTGAGAAGGCCCGTAGTCGGTTGTCTAGAGGGCGTGAACAAGTCCAATCGGCCAAACAGGGTGGGAGAAACTTCGTTCGAGGAGTGCGCGATGAGCCCGCAGTCAAGAGCGGTGGCCAATACGTCTTGAACTCTGGTGATTCGAGAGCCCACTCTACCGGCCAACGACTCAATACGACTGGCTCTCGCCTCCGTGAAGCGATCACCGACGGCAGCGGTGGAGGGGGAGGAAACAGCGGAGGCGGAAACCTCGGCGGCGGAAATGATGATTCTACGGCCGGCTCCACCACCAGCGAGGATAGTAGTGGGAACGACGGAGGCGAGGAATTCGATCGAGACGATGCGTTCCGGGACCCCCAGACTCGGAACCGGAATCCAGATTCAGCAGATGACCCGCCACGCTATATCCACTAACAACCCATGAGCTCCGCAACTGACCCCGCGAAACGAATTCCGAAGTCACTCGGTACCGACACCCAGTTCCTCGGGAAGTACTCGCTGACGGACCTCGCCGTCGCCGGTCTTCCCGGTGTACTGGTAGTCCTGGTGACGCAGGTCGTTATCCCACCGTCACTCACCGTTCGTGGCATTCCGGTGTCCGCCCTCACGATCCCCCTCGCAGCGATTGCGATCGCCTTCGGTGGGCTGTTCGTCTACCTCACGCCCGGCTACACCAACAGTCTCGACTGGCTCGGTCTGTTCGTGAACTTCCACCGCAGCGAGACGGAGATCGCCCACGAGGAGGCGAAGGAGTACACTCACGTCGAGCGCGTCTACCCGCGACAAGACGCCATCGAGCGGACGGACCGGGCTCTTGTCGGAGCCGTTCAGGTGTCGCCACCGACGATGGCGCTCGCGACCGACGAGGAGTGGGCCCAGAAGGCGGAGGCCTTCCAGGACTTCGTCAATACGACCGTCGAGTTCCCGATCCAGATTTACTCGACGACGCAGGCGTTCCCCGCCGACGAGTACGTCGGGCGGTACGAAGACCGGTTGAGCGACCCGGACGTCAAATCGAACGAGAAACTCCAGGCGCTCATCGAACACTACGTCGACTGGTACGACCGGGAGCTGGCGCAGCGTCAGATGACCATTCGCGACCACTACGTCCTGATTCCGGTACGACCTGAGGAGGTCCGATACGAACGGGCCAGCCTCCTCGAAAAGCTCGCTAGGATCCCCGTACTGGGCATCCTCATCCAGATTGTCACGGCGCCGCCGGAGGAGGAAGAGCGAGCCGCGATGCTCGAGGAACTGGACGAGCGGCGCCGGCGGGTCGAGCGCGGCCTCCGCGGCATCGAGGGGTGTGACACGCGCCCCGTTGATGCGGCCGAACTCACCCGCCTCATCGCGGAATACTGGACCGGCACGGAAATCGAGTACGGCGACCCCGAACAGGTGCTTCGAACGTCCCCCGTCATCAACAAGTCATGATTGGAAACCTGCTGCCCTTCACCGGCTCGGATAGTTCAGAAACTGACGACGAGGCGACCGCAGACGAGGCCCCCGACGAAGAGGGGGAAGATGCTGAATCACAGTTTACCGTGGACTACGAGGCCGACGGTGAGGCAGTCGACGGCATCCCCGAGATCCATCAGACCGTCGTCTCGCCGTCGAGTATCGAGCGAACGCCCAGCGCCCTCCGGACTGACACCCAGTGGGCGCAGAGTCTGTGGGTCGGTGAGTATCCCGATGCTCCGATGGATGGCTTCCTCGAAAAACTGTACGCGGCCGCCGAGACCCAACAGACAGATGTCAGCATCCACATCGATCCTCGTGATACGCGAGAGACGTTGGATTCGCTGGAGAACAAGATCGAGGACCTCGAAGCCGACTACGAGTACCTGACCGAGAAGCATCGTGCGAGCGCCCGGGGCGTCGAGAAAGACCTCGAGGACCACCAGGAGATGTACGACGTCCTTCGGAACACGACGATGCAGGCGTTCGACGTCTCGATGTATCTCACGGTCAGGGGCAACGATCGCGAGAACATCGACGCCGAGTCGGTGTCGACGACAGCCCGACAAGCGCCTGCGAATCTGACGCCGGTGACGCCCCGGTGGTCACAGCTGAAGACGTTCACCTCAGCGAGCCCGATCGCCCTGGATCAGTTCAACGAGACGCTCGACAGCAAGACGCCGATGCTCGGCGGGGCAGTCGGCGCGATGTTCCCCTTCGTTTCCGGTGCGTTTGCGGAACCCGGTATCGAATACGGGACGTACGCGCTGAATTCGAGTCCACTCATCCTCGACCGATTCAAACGGCAAACCGGCTACTGTATGATGGTTATCGGCCGGCTCGGCGCAGGCAAATCCTTCGCGACGAAGCTCCGGCTCGTGCGGCGGGCGATGTTCGACGAGGATACGGTCGTCATTATGCTCGACCCGATGCGGGGGTTCGCCGGCGTCAACGAGGCGCTCGATGGCGAGCGGATCACGGTCGGTGGCCGGCGGGGGCTGAACCCGCTGGAAATCAAACCGACGCCCGACCACGTCCTGCAGGAGGTCGACGACATCGACCCGTGGGGCGAGC
The DNA here is from genome assembly GCF_051195075.1 of Halobaculum sp. EA56. Classification (NCBI taxonomy): domain Archaea; kingdom Methanobacteriati; phylum Methanobacteriota; class Halobacteria; order Halobacteriales; family Haloferacaceae; genus Halobaculum; species Halobaculum sp. EA56. Next base: position 36,477 of record NZ_JBNTJX010000016.1, on the reverse strand, counting down.
AGATCAACTGGGTGATGACCTTCTTCGCGACGTTCTTCGAGCACGTCGCAGACCATCCACTCGGCGAGCGCAACCAGACGCTCCGGCGGGCCGTCCAAGAAGCCTACGAGAAGCGCGGGATCACCCGCGATCCAGAGACGCACACCCGGGACTCGCCCACCATCCACGACGTCATCACGGTCCTCGAAGAGATGGTCGAAGACCCCGAGGAGTACGGCTACGTCACGGATGGGGAGCAGGAAGCCGTCCAGTCCGATGCTCAGTCGCTACTCAAGGACCTCCGACCGTCATTCCGCGAGGGCGGTGAACTCGAGAATCTGGCTCGCCCCTCCGAGTTCGACCTCGATTCGAAGGTCATCTACCTCGATCTCCACCAGGAGGAGGGGACCCGTGGCCGGGCGGAGACCAGCCTGATGATGCAGGTGCTGTTCAACAGCGTCTACGAGCGGGTCAAACAGACCGACAAGCGCGTCGTCTTCTGTATCGACGAGGCGCACTACCTGATGAACGACGCCGTCTCGTTGGACTTCCTGGAGACAGCCGTCCGGCACAGCCGCCACTTCGATCTGAGCCTCGAATTCATCACGCAAACGGGGGGTGAATTCGCGCTGACGCCGGAGGCACGCACCATCGCGAACCTCTGTTCGTTGACCGTCCTCCACCGCGTCAATGAGGAGAAAGAGAAGATCGCCAAGTGGTTCGACCTCAGCGAGCGGCAGGTGAACTGGGTTACCTCCGCGAAGGCCGGGGAAGACGAGGACGGCTACTCTGAGGCGCTCGTCGGTATCGACCAGGAGGGATGGTTCCCACTCCGAATTCGGGCAAGTGACTACGAGGCTCACGTTATCGACGGCGGCGCTGCGGACGTGGCCGAGCTTGAACCCGAGCCGACGACGAGCGTGACGAATCCAGATAGCCGACCCGCCGGAACGCGTGCCGACGGCGGTGAACCAACTAGCACTACCACTCAGGAGGATGACTGAACAGACCCCGTCAGAAATCCCGTCAGTGGCTAACGGCGACGAGTACATCCGGATCACTCCCTCCCGGAGCGATCTCGCGCCGGAGACCGTAGTCCGTCAACTGGCCGGCCTCCACGGCCTTGACGCTGGCAACGACGGACTTCTCGCAAGTATCGGTCCCTTCGGCGATCCGCCACCGGTGTTCGAGTTCCTCGCAGTGAGTGAGGGGGCAGACGAGCCGGTCGAGTTCTATTACGGGGCCGACCGCCGGTTAGATGCCTTCGAAGAACGCCTCCGGACGCTGTATCCTCCGACCGTCACGTTCGAGCGGGTCACCCTTGACTTGGAAACGAAGCTACTCCCATCGACAGCAGACCCGTCTCAGGACCACAGTGCCGGAGGTGACGATAGCCACGGAATGAACCCCAGGACAGCTGAGGAATTCTCCGGAGACCCGAATTCGGATTCAGAGCCCGTGACTCTCTTCGATTCGACGGGGCAGGAACCGGTCGGTGATGGCGGAAGTGTGCTGTCGGAGAGCACTATGTCGCAGGACGAGGACGAAGTCTTGTTCGAGGCCGATTCGAGTGACGAGTCCACAGCGGCTGGTCCGTCCGACTCCGAACTCGATGCCGATCACCAGCCGGCTCATACGCAACCGACCGTCGATGAGACGACCCCACTCGGAATCAGTTGGCACGGGCAGGCTACCCGGCGGGAAGACTGGATGACGACACTACCCCAATTCACGAATACGGAAGACGACGATGACGATCACGCTCGGGCCCCGCTCGCGTCACTCATCGATCAGCTGACCCGGGCCGAACACCCGATCGCGTTCCAGGTACTCTTTCAGCGGAAATCGGACTGGACGCACGAGGCACGAGAGCGCCAGCGGAAGCTCCGTGAAGGCGAAGACCGGGTCGTCGACTGGTTCTTCGGAGAACTCCTCGGAAACACAGAGAACGAACCACAGAGTCCGTCGAACACCGGGCGACAGCGTCGGTATCTCGACATCGGTGGGCGAGAGCGGGTCGAGGCTATCGACGAGAAGGAGCCACAGCACACGTTCACGGTGAATATGCGGGCACTTTCGCTCGTGACCTCCGACCGACAACGAGAGCGGGTTGACCATCGTCTCGATGATATCGGGTCGGTATTCGATCACCTGAACGGGCCGCACTATCGGCTCCGACCGAAGCGCATCCGCCGTGGGCTTCGAAAGGGGCGGCGAGCCAAGAAGCACGCCGACCGGGTACTCAACGCTACGTTGGCTACCAAGAGCGACTGGCGGAAGACCCGCCCCGATCTCGTCCTCGGGCCGGCTGAGTTGGCGAACTTCGTGGTCGTTCCGCCGGCAACTGACCTCACGACCGAGGGCGGGCGGGGGTCCGACGCCGAACCCGAGAGCCGGACGCCCCTGCCACTCCCGGCGCAGGACCACATGGATGCGTTCACGGACGCCGGGATGGCGATCGGCCGCGGTCTTGGGGAAGACGGTACGCCCACGTCGGAGCCGATGCGGATTCCCCCGCATCTACTTCCGTTCCACGTCGGCCGGTTCGCGAAGAGCGGCGCCGGCAAATCGGTCGCGCTTGAAAACGACGCCCTCTCGCTGTACGACCAGACGAACGGGCCAGTGTTCATCATCGACTCCAAGGGCGGGAATTTCCCCGAGAACTATATGCGGGCTCACGCGAAGCGCTTCGGCACCGACGACCTCGAGGAGAACGTCCTCCACTTCTCGGTGCCCGACATCCTGCCTGGCTTCGCGTTCTTCGACATCACGCCGGCATTGGAGGACGGCGTCCGACGCGTCGACGCGATTCAGGACAAGGCCGACCACTACGAGGAGCTCATCAAGCTCGTGATGGGGCCGGAGCGGTACGAGGACGCCATCGCCTCGCCGACGCTCATCAAGTACCTCATCAAGGCGATGTACGACGAGGAGTACGGCCTCGAAAACGGACACTTCCGGCAGGATACAAACTACTTCACCCACGACCAGTTTGAGCAGGCGGTGACCCAGTTCCACGCCGCCGGGCCACCAGATTCGACACCCGAAGATGCACCGCGAGCCAGCGACCCGCAGGTCGCCGAGAAACTGGAGCGACACCTGCGCTCGAACCCGGCGACGTTCTCGAACGTCGTGAGCGGCATCAGCAACCGGATGGACTACATCACGCAGGACGCCCATCTCCGGCGGATCTTCAACAATACCGAGTCACAGTTCGACTTCCGCGACCTCCTCGACGAGGACAAAGTAGTCATCTTCGACCTCGGCGATCTCCGCGACGAGGCCGCCCGTGTGATGACCGGCGTCATTCTGACGCAGCTCTACGATGCTGTCAAGCGTCGCGACGGCGACGAGCTGGCCCGCAAGCCAGACGACTACGTGGCGAACCTGCTCATCGACGAAGCGTCGTCGGTCGTCGTCTCTGATACGCTGACGACGCTGCTCGAAAAGGGGCGGGAGTTCCGGCTATCCATCGAACTCGTGACGCAGTTCCCTGAGCAGATGAAGGAGGCCGGCAACCGCGAGGTCTACCTGAACGTCCTGAACAACATCGGCAGTCCGCTCGTCGGGAAGATCGCCGTCGACGCCGACATCGCCGAGGCACTCTCACACGAGGCAATGGATCCCGTCGAGTTCAAGAATCGGATCAGTTCCCTCCCGCGTGGCGAGTGGATCGCACAGCTCCCGAGCCCAGAGTTCGGCGAAACCGGCCCCGACCCGTTCAGTATCGAACCCCTTCCGATTCCACCCGGTCATCCCGATAGCGAGCAGCCACTGACCGGGACGCAAGAAGAGCGATTCCAAGACGCCTTGGACGCCGTCCACGAGCATACCCGCGAGGAGTACGGGGTCGCCGGCGGGACGACCGTGGAGAGCCGTGACGCTGCGACTGACGTCGCTCTGGAGAACGCGGATGACCTACCGTTGGAAGTCGCGATGGCCCGTGCGATTCGCGCCGTCCAGCTGTCGAACGACGTACGTGAGACGAACGGCTGGGTCTCCGTCGAGGACGTCGATGAGGAACTGCTCTCGCGCATCGAGGAAGACACCATCGAGGCGCAGGGCTACGAGACACTACCAGAAGTGAGGGAGGCGTCCTCGCTCATCGAGGTCGATCTCCCGGACGGTGGTTCGTCGGTGCAGTGTCGGCTCACAGACGAGGGTGAGCAAGCAGCCGCGCCCGACACGTCGACATCACCGACCGGCGGGGGCGAGCACCACGATGCAGTCCTTGAAACGGTCGAGCAATCCCTCGCAACTGCGGGGTTCTCCGTGGAGGTCCTCGATCAGAACGGGGAGTCCCGCCCCGATGCCATCGCGACGCATCCGGATCTCGACCGGGAGCTCCAGGTGGAGGTCGAAACCACCACCCACGTCCGGCCGGCGAAGGTCCTCACGAACCTCCGGAAGGCCCAGGAACAGGAGCGAATCCCGCTGTTCGTCGTCGCAGACCACGACGATCAGCCGGCTGACGAGATTGCCGACCGGCTTGCGAAAATCCTCAGCGAGCCGCGAAATCAGCTCTCCTCCGGGGAAACACGGCTGTATACGATGAACCACAACGTCACATTCAACGGTGGTGCGCGAGCCGCGGATGGAGTGACGGCCGTCCGACCGGCCACTGGTGGTAGTCGCCACACCCGCTGGTTCGAGCGGGACGGTGCGTTCGTCCTCGAGGATAGTGCCGGAGACCAGCACGCCCGGATCGACTCCTTCGACGCTGTGTCGAAAGATCAGTTCCCGGCGACGTACAGCTACGACGCCGAGAGCGAGTCATACACCGTCTTTAGGCCGGGAGAACTTCCCGAGTCCTACGAGTCACGTGAGGCGTTCGAAGCGGATTGGGTACCTGTCAAGCGCCCGTTCGTGCCCAGTACCGACCTACCCGTTCCGGAGTACACGGATGATTCGTATGCGATAGGTGTCATCGAGGATGAGCAGAATCTCGAGCTCTACACTCGAGACTCTGACGCGACCAAAGACCTTGCTGGGCTCATTGAGGCGATCGAAAACAATGAACTCCATCTGGCAGGTGTGGAGCCAGACGAACCTGCCGATAAGCAATCTATGAAGCAGGAAGACCACGAGAACGATCCGTTCGGCATCCAAGCATTCGTCCGCGATAGCATCGTTAAATCCGGCGACGGGGTCGTCGCGGTCGCTGAGGTCTACGATGCGTACGAGCAATATGCGACGGCCGAGGAGTACGAGGTGAAGCCAAAAAACCGGTTCACACGTACGCTTCGCGACCACGTTGCGTTCGAGCGTGACAAGAAGTGGTTGGACGGTCAGACGCGACGCTGTTACGTCGGAATCGAGCTGGACGACGCCGGCGACCAGGAGGAACCGAATGATGCCAGTGCGTAGTCGTTTCGCTCCCGCTCAGGAGGTGCAGGAGCACACGAAATGACGCTCTCCGAGGCAGCCATCCGCGAGCACTACCGTCGTGCCAAACCCATCTACGAGGCGCTGGCGACTGTCAAGAACTATCCAACCATCGGGTTGAACGACTTCGTCGGATGGTACATCAAACGCGACCACGACGACGTCGAGGCGATTAAGGCCGGGTATCCGCAGCGCGGACGGGTTGCCCGCCTCGATCGTGACTACGACGAGATTCACGACCGCCTCAACCGGACCCTCTATGCCGTCACCACCTACAAGACACCGACCGCCTTCCAACAGTGGGAACCCTGTCGCTACGACGAGTCTGAGGGGACGACCGTTTGGCAGGATGAGCCCCCAACCCCCGGGTATGCCGACCTCCGGGCAGTTCCCACCTGGGGCGATATTGACCTCGCCGACGACATCAAGCCGCAGCGAGGCGACCTGGATGGCGAGACGCGTGCCCTCGTCGAGCGTACCCTCGACGCCTACATCGACGAGTATGCAACGCTCTACGGCACGCGGAAGGCGGTGTATGCGCTGGACTCCGTCGGGGGCGCGTACGTCTTTGGGGCCCCGGAGGCCACACTACCAATTGCGGACCACTTCAATGACGATCCGGATGCGCTCGAACGGGTGTTCAACGAGTTCCTCGACCGCTCGAACGCATGGCTCCAGAAGGCAGAGGCCCGCGTGAACGAGCGCGTCGACGGCGCCGGCGACGTCATTCAGCCCGATTGGGTGAACAACAAGAACCGCCAGTACAAGCCGCCACTCTCGATCCACGCCGACCACGATGCCGTCGTCACGCCCATCGCGACCGACAACGTCCGCTACGAACTCCGTCCGTTCGAGGGTGTCGACGACGCACTCCTCGAGCAGGCGGTCAGTTGGGCCGATGACCTCACGCGAGTCGAGCACACGGACTGCGTCGACTCGCTTGTCGCGACGCTCTGGCCGGACCTGTACGAGGACCACGGGGGGTGGCAGGCCACGCTGGAGGAATGGGTGGAAGCGGAGCGTGAGCGGGAACGGGAGCGCCAGCGACAGCGTGAGGCAGCGCTCCAGCGACGCGAAGAGCGAATGGCAGAACTCGACGGTACCCTCGAAGGCCGTCCCGTTACGCCGTTCAAAGAGGACGTCTACGAGGCTGTCGAGGATATCGACATCACCGAGATTGCCCGTCACTACGCGAGCGATGCCTACGATACGGATCCGAACCAGCCGCGGCCGCAGTTCGACCCGTGCTGGCGCCACAGTGAGAGCGGGCAATCCTGTTTCGTCGACGAGCAGGCCAATACCTTCGGCGATTCGAAGGTTAACGCCGGGGGCGGGCCGGCGAAGCTGATGGCGCTCGCGACGGGGATTATCTCCGCCGCCGATGCGGACCTCGACGGGGAGGACTACTGGGCTGCCGTCGACGAACTGCGGAGCGCCGGCTACGACATTCCGGTGTGGGTTCCAGAGGCCGGATCGGACCGCGTCGACGGCGGGACCTACGACCAGATGCCGTTCTGGGCCGTTCGGAAAGCGGCTGTCGCGCTCGAGATTTGTCCGGAGAATGCGTTCGTCGATCGTGAGGGCGAGGAAGGAACCTACGAGGGATTCCCCGGGTACGAAACCTACAACGAGACGCTAGAAGCCATCGAAGACACGGACCTGAACCACGGGCGCGAGCGGGTCACGCCCGAGGAGAACGCAGCTGACGATGAATCGAAGTCACCCCCCGAATCTCCTACGAGTGACGATCGACCTGGTGACTTGGACCGGGCTCACCTTCGCGAAAAGAACCGTCTGTTGACAGCGAAAATCAAGCGTCTCGAATCTGAACTGGAGGAGAAATCGGAGCAAATCGAGGGGCTGGAAACAAAGGTCAACCATCTCCAATCGGAGCTCGCTACCGTCCGCTCTGAACGTGATCGGCTAGAGGCTGCTCTCGAAGAACGTGAGTTCGAGCAAGAGCCAAATCAGGGAAACCAGGACGAGAATCGATCCCCACTTGACAGGGCGAGAAGGTTCATTTCATCCAATCGGTAGACATCTCACTCACTCAGCATCAAATCTTAAACTACCTCAACAGTCACGTCTCCGGCGAATCCTCTCTATCAAACGCCCCCTCAGACACTGGGAAGATATCGATAACGTGCTTATCAAAGGTTCCCCACATAGTCTCGTGCCCGAAACGAATCCGATGACTAAACTCCGATTCAGCCTCCTCCCTATCAACCTCCGAACGCTGGAGCTCACCGACCGTCTCCCCATACCCTTCTCGCAGCTTATCAAGTAACTCATCAGGTGTATACTTCGTCGACTCAGGGTGTGTCCAGCGTACTTCCCCAGGAAAACGTTCCATATCATCCGCATCCTGAGATTCGCTCAAACCCATTATAGCACGGAGCTCGCCTAAATCCTCAGCGTGTGCCGGCTCATCCTCATCAACATCTACATCCGAGAAATCACCCTCCCAGACAGCAACACCCACTAATGACCGCCGAACCTTTTCACCTCGCTCCTGAAGCTCAGAAAGAATCTCCTCTGCTGTATCAGAGTCCAAATCGGAATCCTTGTAGTCATCGTACACCTCCCGATGCTTCTCCGTGATAAACTCCGGAAGAGGAATCCGAGTATCCGTCGCCAACCCCACACGTTTCACAAACTCGAGGATATCACGATCCTCGGGCTCAGGTAAATCGATACCTTCGAAAGGCTCCTCAAGCCGCTGCTGATACGTCTTATCCGAATCTGGGAATTCAAATTCTACCCTCCGGATATCATCCTTATCCTGGATTTTGAGCATCTCAAAGTATTGCTCAACACTCAGATCATCAGGATCAACATTAAAATTGAACTGGCCTTCTCCGAATTCGTGGATATCATCGGCAGTCTTCTCCCAATTAATCTCAACGTGGATTGGATGCTCAGGTGTAGGCTCCGAACCAAACTCTACCTCAAACTCCAGCGTGTCGCCGGCAAGAGACCAATTACCGATCCACTCTACTGTTGACTTTTCTGGAACCTGCAAATCCTCAATTACATCCGGCATTACATTTCTCGGCAATAGAATCCGAGAATCAGGATTAGCGATATGTATCAAATCATTCTCATCCTGGCCACCACCACCGGTGGACTTCCAGAAGCTGAGATTAATCTCTTCACCCTCATCTAAAGTCGCCACATCATATGCCTGGGTATAGAGAGTATACACATCTTCGACGACATTCAGAGTCTTCTCTTCCAGAATCGATCGAGGAATAGTCAGCAGATACGGCTCACCATCCTGTGAATCAGCAGAGTACTTACACAGGAACTGAATGACTTCATCATCGAGAACAATTCGATCATCGAGTAACTCGTCATTCCCGAGCTCAAACCCAGTACTGTCACCAACCGTAACCCGATTGCCGTGTTTAACGGCGTTGTACGCCTCTCGGAAATTCAAATAGAAGACAGCAATATTCTTGAGTTTATTTCTCAGATTCTCAATCGAATCCTCGACTAACAACTCCATCTCCATCGACTCAGGGATATCCTCACCCTCACCTTCGTGAATCTCTATATCAGCCAACCCAACATCAACTGGAACATCTTCCAGTTCTTCCTCTGAGAAACTAATCGCTCCCTCTCGCACCGCCTGATACCCAAAGATCAAACTCAGAACCTCATTCGAGTCAGCCTCAACATCTCGTTTATCAAGATACCCATCAAGTTCCTCCTCCAGAATAGCCTCAAAGAGTGGCCGTATATCTCCGCTTGAAGTCCGGATAATCTCATTAATATAGGATTCCTTATTCAAAATGAGATATCTGAAATAGGATCCAAACTCCTCGATATACTGCATCGTTGCTCGGAAAAGATCCACGACCGAGTACACCTTTACAGTATCCCGCTGGTCCTCAGGTACCGCATCCAACCCTGCGTTGATTGTCCCTGCGATTTTACATATGTGAGCGTACGCTATCTCCGGGTCTTGACGATCCTGAATAACCTCTTCGGGATCCTGAGTCTCTGAGTCAGAATAAAACTCGGTATACTCGAAGAAGCTTTTCTCATTTTCAGACATACTATACAGTATATAAAAGAGGGTGAAAAGCGTTTGTCACCAGAATTTCTTTCACTTTCTTCAGAGTTCGACAGGGCCATTTCGGTTAAATCGTCCGAACAGTTAACCTGACACCAGCGACGACCTCCCCTAGACACCAGGTATGCTGAGAGTCGTGCTGAGTCAACAAATCGTAGGACGGCAGCACTAGACACCAGACTCACCGACGAGGGAGTTCCCGGACAGCCCCCGAAATCTGGTGTCAGGTATTGCTGTCTTGCGATTTGGAGGCGAATTGTGCCACTAGACAGCAGGAAAATCAACCGATATGTGGTGGGGGTGGCGGCCCAAAGTTATGTTCGCGGCCACCAGGGCCGAGATGCCAGGCCGCTGGCCAAGCGAGAGTAGGCTGCCACCCGGACGATGGCGTGGGGCGTGGAGGGTGAAGGAGCAGATCGACATCGTGACTGAGAATGGTGACTGTGGCGACTGTTTATTGTGCCCCCGAGTGGGTGCGGGGCGGTTCCTGTGCTGCCCCTGATTTGTATGTCTGGTCCGGATAGATACGACGATACGGCAGACGATCACGAACGGTTCGAAGCGGAATTGCTCGCTCAGGATCGGGATGCGCGGTCACCATCGACGGCGGATCTTGACGACGAGACGGCCCGCCAGCTGGTTCGAGAGCTACTCGATGCCGGGACAGTCACACCGGTCGTCGACCAGCGGCTCCTCGTTCACGAGCCCAGCAACACAGCGTTCGAATCGATGCAGCAGCTCGCCGTCTTCCACACAGGCTGGACGGCCGCCCGGGACGCCGGCGAGGGTGATGGGTGATGCAGCAGACGCTGGCCGGCTGTGCCTTCTGCGAGGCTCCATCCGGGATAGAGACTGGGATCGCCTACACGTGGGGGAAGGAAGAGCGGGTCAACCACCCGATTTGCGTCGACTGTGCGATCCAAGAGACGCCGGATCCCGATGATCGTGATCACTACGCCTGTGACAGCTGTGGCCTCGTCGTCAACGCGCTCGCAGCGCTCACACGGTTTCGAATCGAACTCGGCCATCTCGAAGGCCCGATACAGGTCTGTGCGCGGTGTAGTCCAGGCGGGCCAGCAACGTACTGGACACGCGACCTCGAGGCACACATCGTCTCTGACTGACCCGCCGAGCGGTCGTCGACGCGAGTGGTACGGCGACCACTGCGGGAGGGTCACAGTTGTCCGTAGCTGTCCCACCCCGCGAACTCAGCAGCGCTGGTTGTGTCGCTGTCTCGTTGCTCCGCTATCTTCAACAGACGGGCGCTCCTCGGGATGACTATGGACTGCCCCGCGTGCGGGTCCCCCGTCACCCTCGAGGTCGGACCAGACCGGCCCCTGTCGACGTCGCTGTCCGACGCCGTCCTCGCAGCGGAAGAGGACGAGCAGATCGAGGTGACCCGCGATTGTTGGGACTGTGGCTGGCACGAAACGCGGGCGCTTCGCGTCGCATCGATCGACAGGACCGCCGGCGACGAGACTGCCGTCGAGCGAGCCGCACTCATCGACGAGATTGCCGATGAGCTCGCAGCGATCGGCTGTGTGGGTACGCTTGAGGAGACGCTGGCTGCAATCCGTGAGCAACGAGAAACCGACTCGGCGACGACCGATACGGACGACGCGGCGGAGTGACTCGCAATGCCTGATACAGAGGCCAACTATAATGTTCGTGAGCAAACCGGGAATCCCGAGCACGCATCGGTCGACGATGTGGTTGACCTCGTGATCTACCGGGCGCAGAACCCGCGAACCGAGCACGAGGATGCACATTTCGATACGGCGGTCGCGGCTCTCGTCGACAGATACGGAACGGAGTCGGTCCGGACAGTCATCAACCGCATCCTCGTCGACGACGAGCCGTTCCGGACCGCCACGAACGGCCTTGAGATGCGCAACGTCGACGGCGTTCGGATCGGAACCGCAGCCAGCTGGTTTCTCGAGGAGCTAAACGCACAGGACGACCACTGAGGGACCGGTTGAAAGGCCGCAGCGACAGGCCGTCGAGCCCCCATTTTTAACTCCTGTTCGTCCTATCTACCCGTCGAGGCCATAATGGCACCCTCCACCCCGAGAGACTCAGATCCATCCCCCGATCTACTCGTTGAAATCGTCGAGACACTGGAAGCCCACGGGCTCCCCACCGACTCGTATCAGCTCCACGACGCTGTTGACGTCGAGGCACTCGAGCAGCTTCTCGCATCCTCAGCCGGGGACGTGGAAGTCCGGTTCACCGTGGAGGGGATCCAACTCGCCGTCACCCACGACGGCGTCGATGTCCTTCTCGACGAGCCAGCCGGGGCACCGGATTAGTAGCGCGATCGAATTCGTCGACAGCGACACTCCCTGAAAGCCCTCGGCCGCTCGGCATCCCGCGACCACCGCTGCGCTCCTCGTCCCTGCGGTGCTTGCGGGGTCGGGGGACGACCGAGGCGGCCTCGCCCTTTCTGAGTCCGCCAGGACGGTGAATGACCATCCGAGCGGCGCAGCCGGGTGGACAGGTGTGTCCGTACCGGCCCGCCCCGCTCGCCGCTGCCGCCCTCCGCGTCGCTCGCGACCGACCATTCCGGGCTGCCTGCCTGCGGTAGCGGGCGGGCTGCCGGGCTAAAGTGAATGTGCCCTCGGCGCCAGCGGGAAAGCGCGGGGGGTTGCGCGGCGTGGCTGCTCACCCCCCACGCTTTCTCCGCTGGCCGCTCGCTCCGGGCGGGTCGGCGCGCGGTGCTGGTTGGGGTCGCCGCACTCGGGCGCGCTCTCGCTCGCGCCCGGTAGGGCGCTCGCGAAGGCGCGAGCGAGAGCGCGCAGTCGGTGCTATCGGTCGTCGACGTCGTCGGAAAACCGCGATGTTAGGGGCATCGCGGTGGCGGCGCACGAGCGCCTTCAGTGGTATCTGGAGGATACCAATGTCAAGTAACAACTCGAGTCGCAAGGTCGTTACGGTGGATGAACAGGCATTCGAACGAACCGAAGACGCCGGCGTCGACGAGGACGGCTTCAAGGTCGTCGACGACAAACCGGAGTTCCGAGCGACGGTTCAGCAGGAAAAGCAGGCGAAGGTGGATTCCAACCACCCAGACGGCATCGTCCAGGACTTCTCGCACCTGCCCCTCGCGCAGGAAGAGAAGATTCGCGCCCGGGAGGCCGAACTGGACCACATCAGCGCCCAGGCGGAACTCGGCACCCAAGACGGGCGGGCGAAGCGAACTCGCAAGGTCGTCACCGAACGGCGACAGCGTAAGCGGGCGGAACGCACCCCGGACCGGACGGATCCGCGAGAGCGTCTCTCCCGGATGGAGCTGGCGAAGGTGAACCAGGAAGCAGACCGGATGGCACAGCGGCTTCGCACCGGTCACAGTCGGGCGGCCGTCTCGCGGGCGCTCGCAAAGCGGGTCGCCAAGGGGCAAGACATCACCAAAGCAGTGTTCGACACGATGGATGCACTCAAGGCGGCCCCCGGCGCCATCTGCCCGATCGAGGACGTCCCGGACGTGCAGACGGATGAGGTGAGCATCGAAGGAGAAGTCGTTCAGCTCTGGGATGCTTCCAGCCGGAAGATCGCTCAAGTGGGCTTGGTCGCGGACGACACCGGGAAAATCAAGTTCACCTCGTGGCGAAAATCGGAGCCTGCCTTCGTCCAAGAAGGGGACACCGTCCGAATGCGGGCGGTTAAGAAGAACTGGTACGAGGGACGATGTTCACTCGCCGTGACCTACGACAGTATGATCGTCTTCCCAGAACGCGACCGCCGCTGGTGGGAGGAGTAGGGGCAACGCCCTTTCTTTTTTCGTGAGTGCCGGACCGGCCCAGGCCCCACCGCCCCACCCACCGCTCCGTGCTCGCTCCCGCTGGTCGCTGCGCGCGCAGCCACAACCTCAAGAACCGAGCTGAGATGTATGTCAGAATTCGGGAATTCGCTAACCGCGTGTATCCGTCCGAAATAAAAAGCAACTACCGCCTAGAGAGGTTTTTAGGCTGACTAGAAACATAGAGGGAATATGGTTAAATCGGGAGACGTGGATCAGCGGTGGCAGGATCTATTGCGTAATCCACGAGAAGAGGTCCATCGTGAAATCAAAAGCTGGCTTGATCTGTCTGATAATGTGGACAAGGCAAACGTAGCAAAAGCGATGCTCGCATTAGCGAATTCTGGTGGGGGTCAGATTTTGATTGGATATGAGGAGGTCGGTGAATCATGGGAACCGGATCCATCTCGACCACATCCGATTGACCACTACGATCAAGATACGATTAATGGGATCGTTGAGAAGTTTGCTGAGCCCCAGTTTCACTGTGAAGTATACCATATTGAACATCCAGAATCTGGTGAAGTCTTTCCAATTATCGATGTACCGGGAGACCATCGGGTGCCGATTCGATCAGACAGTGCTGGCCCTGAAGACCAACACGTTACCTACAACACATATTATATTAGGCGGCCAGGGCCAGAAAGTGCAGCACCGAAGACAGGACGTGAGTGGGACGAATTGATTCGGCGGTGTGTCACTGCCTCACGTGATGATCTGTTAGATCGAATGCGAACCGTACTGACGGGGTTCGAAAAAGGAGCAAGTGAAGAAGAGATTGATCCGCTGGATCAGCTTGCTTCGTGGACTGAGGCTATGCGGGAAGACTGGGAAGCCAACGTGATGGACGAGTACGGAAATATGGATAATTCACCCTATCGTCACGGGTACTGGTCATTTGCTTACAGTCTGGATTCTGAGTTTGATCAGCCATCTCTCTCTGAGTTCTTAGATCTACTACGGGAGGTGAAAGGTCATGAAACGGGGTGGCCGGCGTGGCTGATCAGCGAGGATCAGGTACATCCCCGCGATGAGACAATCGAAGGGTGGTATACCGGCGGAACATTCGATGACCCAGCGCACGCAGACTACTGGCGTGCATCCCCAGACGGGATGCTGTTCTTGCTTCGTGGCTATCAGGAAGACAGCAAAGATGAACTTGAGCCAGGTACAGTTTTGGATTATATTCTCCCAATCTGGCGAGTCGGTGAATGCTTGCTACATGCGAAGCGGTTGGGGCGAGAACTCGGTGAGGAAAACACGTCGGTCACCGTGCAAGCCCGATGGACGGGACTAGAGGGACGAACACTGGGCTCAATTGAAAATCGCCGTGGACTTTTCCCTCCGATTGAAAGAGAATCACATCAAGCGACAGTTACGGCCAGTCAACGCTTCACTGTTCAAGATTTTGAAGACGCTCTACCGGAAGTGGTTGAGACCTTGACCCAACCGCTATACCAGATCTTTGATTTCTACGAGCCGCCATCCGATCTAATCCAGAATGAGCTGGACCGGATGCAAAGCCAGTAACAACGCTACTCTAGATGTTCATCCAATTCCCACGCACCTTCATCATCGTAATAGAAACCGGGATGATATCCGAACTGAGAGTTTGATAATGGTCGGAAAAGCGGTGTGAGTTGGTCACGGATACCGTCTTCATCGGACAGACTGAGAGGTGTGAGGCGCGAGGTGCGGTTAGGTTCAGGAAATGCTTCAACCCGGTCAACCTGCCGATGTTGGTCTATTGTCGCGTTCGTGAGATTTGTCCCACTGAGGATTGCATACACCTTCTCGCTGTGTTCATCAGGAAGGACGTCACGATAGAACTGGAGGACGGTGACGAGACTTAATTCAAGATCCTGTGAACTGACTGCATAGTCACAGTCGTATGAATGACCGGTTGGATAGCAGAGCCCGCTCCCCCGGGCCTCATATATGCCAGTATCATACAGAGTTGCCACTGAACTCAGGTCTTTTCGATTCTCGTAGCGAGCGACAATATGGTTCCATGTCGGATCCGCGTGTTCAAACAGTCTATCGGGCCGAAACGATGGTCGACACGTCGCGGGAACAGGCAGTTCCTCAAGTTCTGTGATATCGACAAGACGCGATCCATCAAGAGCACTTTCAGGAACAATATGGAACAAGAGCTGTGGAATTGCATCCTCTGAATTAAGCATATCGAAGCGCTGAAGGTGGTATTCGCGATATAATGTCGACCGATCAACCGCCGGATATTCACGGTTGAGTTCATGGAGACGCCGAAGATGTGAATCACTCATATGCTCCCCCTCTCACCTTAGATAAATATGTATTCGGTCCCCTGTTGTGGCCTTGAGTGCCGCCCCAGTTCCTGCATAGCCAGTTCATTGGTATAAGAATCAGACTCGGTCGCTGTACGCCATCGGTTCCGAGATATCTGAACCGTCTTGTAGAGGTTTATTCCACCCATAATGGGTGAAGGATTCGCTGTACTGGCGAGTTCCTGAACATGGTGAGAACGATGACTACCAGAGACATCTACGAAACTGGCTTCGACGAAGACGTCCAAACAGAGTCGAGCGCTACCCAGTGTCCAGAGTGTGACGGCCGGGTCACTACGAATGCGGTCGAAACGATCTGCGAGGACTGTGGACTTGTTATCGAGGAACAACGTATCGATCACGGGCCGGAGTGGCGGGCGTACGATGCAGACGAGCGCGAGCGAACAGGCGCACCACTCACTACAGCCCGTCACGATCGAGGCATCTCGACCGAGATCGGCCACGGAACCGACGCACACGGGAACGAACTCTCTGGTCAGAAACGCCGGCAGCTGGCCCGGATGCGACGTGAGCAGACCCGTGGTCGCTGGCGGTCCAAAGCGGAACGGAATCTCGCACACGGGTTGGGCGAGGTACGCCGGCTGGCGAGTGCGCTCGAGCTCTCTGAGTCGATTCGTGACCAGGCGTGCCAGCTCTTCCGGAGCGCTCAGAGCGAGGATCTGCTTCGAGGCAGATCCATCGAAGCCATCGGTGCAGCGAGTATCTACGGTACCTGTCGATGTAACCAACACCCGCTTCTCCTCGAGGATGTCGTCGACGCCGCCCGAGTCGAGTCCGCTCGTGTCACCAACGCCTACCGAACACTGAATCGCGAATTAGAGCTCCCAGCACCACCAATGCGCCCGACGTCGTTCATTCCACGCCTGATCTCGGCGCTGGAGTTAGACCACGACATTCGTCGGCGCGCGAACGAACTCGCAGAACGCGCCGAGGGGACAACCCTCACGAACGGCTGTCAGCCATCGGGCGTCGCGGCCGCCTGTGTCTATCTGGCTGCCCAAGAGCAGGGCGCGTTGATTACCCAATCCACCGTCGCGTCGGCAGCAGAGGTGTCAGTCGTGACGCTCCGAAGCCGGCGAGACGAACTCCAAGCGATCTGAGACGCCTCCGGTAGAGGAATACCTACATACAGGCAGAGAGTCTACAAGGGGGTATGGATCTGGACGAGACTGTCGAGTATCTGTCGACAGAACTCGATATCGAGCGGAGTGAGCACGTTCGCGAGGTCGGTCGAGCGGTCGCCGAGCTCCGTGACTGAATCGGTCTCAGGCGGTCAGATTTATCCCGTCGTCGCCGAATCCGTCCCCGCATTTTCTCACCCCTGAGTTTAAATACCAAACCGGGGGAAACGCGGAGCGAATCGATGACTGACCACAACTCAGACCGAGAGGCGTTCCAACCTGTCGGGGAGGGCGCTCTGGTGCCGGACCCAGCGCTGGATCAGCCAGCAGACGGCCAGCCAAGCCGCCAGCGTGAAGCCTCGCATTCGGGTGGGTATCCGGACGGAACAACCGACACAGACCGATCCTGTGTCTCCTGTGGCGCATCGATCCCGGCGTCGCAACGAAAATGCCGGTTCTGTCTCGAACACGAACTTGACGGCGCGTCGGAGTCGGGTGCTGCGAGTTCCGAGCAGACACTGCGTGGTGTGATCCACTTCCTCGTCGAATCGGGGACGTTCTACGGCGCCGTGGCAAGGGGAGCAGCAGCAGCGACACTTCTCTCGTCAGGTCACGACCAGCCCATCGACGACTGTACGCTCATCTACGATCTCGACGACGAGCCCGCACCCCAGCTAACCGAGCGCTGGCCTACGCTCCCCGCTGCTACTGAGGTGACCGCAGCGGCTGGCGACGCGTTACTAACAGCGGCCCGTGAGCGGACAGCGTGGAACGAGAGGAGCGATCGTTCTCAGACGGAGATTCCACGCGTCTATGACGAGCGTGGCCAGGGAATTCGCGATGAGTCGTCCCTCGAGCACACGCTCGACGACAGCGATCAGCTGTGGATCGTCCCAGCAATCGCTGTGGAAACAGTACCCCGCGAAACGAAATCCTCCAGTACCAGAGCTGAAATCCCGACCGTAACAGCCCTCGAGTGCCAGCACTGTACGAAAGAAACAGAACATCGCTTCAGTACACGCGAGTCGCTCCCTGACGAGACCTGGACGGGCCAACCAATCTGGGAGTGCCAAGTGTGTGGCACAGGTCGCTACGGGCCTGCTCCCGAATAGGGCAGTAGGAATCTCACCGTTTAACCAACAGTCTCCGATGGAGATGGCTTCTGTTGGTTAACACGGTGAGTACCCGCAAGTCCGACGTCAGTCATAGCGGGCGTTCATTCGGCAGGTTCGCAGCGGCCTGTCTCTACAAAGCGGGGCGGGAACAGGGGGTGTGGGTAACGCACCGTGACATCGCCAAGTCCGGAAACGTCACGCCGACCACGGCCTGGACGCATCACCAGAGGTTCGATGAACTCGCTGTCTAGACGGGCCAGGTAGGGAGCGAGGGCGCTCCATTCTTCCAGTGGATCGCATCTAGCGCGGGCGGGAACTGCTGTAGTCGGTCATCGAGGACGGCGAGTGGGTGCGCATCGAGAAACGTCGCCTTGTGCCGATCAACCGGCGTGTCTTCGTGATTGAGTTGGATATGACAGGGCCCAAGGTCCGGATGGTCGGCATCTTGGTGGAATCCGAGCATCAGATTTCGGTCCGGTTCGACCCAGTTTATGCGGTAGTATTCGTGGTCGACGCCGGCGGGGTACCAGAAGCGAATCTCCAGTCGTGCTGTCGCCGCGTCGTACGAGTCACTCAGGAACGTCGTCGGATCGACACCCGCGATGACGTACCGGGGTCGGCGTCGAGACGGGCGATAGCGGACCTCTTCACACCCTGGCTGGTTCGTCAATCGGTCGTGAACGTCGCGGAGGAGGGTCCGCTGTGTATAGCGGTCGCGACCGGCAAGAAAGATCATTCTGTGAGAGAGGAGGGTTAGCTCGTGGCGCGGTCAGCCACGTCGGTCATCTGCTCGCGGGCAGCTTCGACGTCGGAGTAGAGTTCCAGTGCGTGCTTGATGAGGCGGCGATCCTCCTCGTTCTCACGCCAGAACGCGATGACGTCGCGGCGGTCCCGGAGCTCCGCACTTGTGAGGTCGCCGTCGGCGAGCGACTGTTCAAGCTCTTCCCACGTCTCGACGTCGTAGGTCGCCTGCCACTCCTCGATCTCCTCGGTAATCGCGGCCAATTCACTCCGCAGCTCCTCGCGGGTATTTTCCTCGATGAGCGTGCGGATCTCCTCGAAGAGCAGTCGCGTGTAGTCCGGTTGGTAGCGCGTCGTCTCGCCGGCCTCGACGCGACGCAACTGGCCCTGGTCGACGAGGTCCTGAAGTTCCTCGTTGGTCGTGCTCCAGGCGGCGTCGGCCTGCTCGCTGATCCAGTTAACTGAGCGGGGTTCGCGAAGTGACTCGGCGACCGCCCGAATGCGGTCGCGGGCGCTCATCGACTCAGTCCACGATTGGACCCCATCTCGCGAGGATTCGGTCATGGTTGGCACCTCTTGGGACAGTGTTCGCGCCCTACTCCCATATATGTTTGTACTGTCTCGCATAATCAAGAATGCCTTGCGGGCGAAGGCGTCCGGACGTTGAAATGCGATACCGACAGAAGGTATGGCCAACCGATGTACGACCGATATTCTGACGTTGAGGAACTACGGCCGACCGGCGAGGCATCCCACAGCCCGGACACAATGTTGGACGACGGGTGTGAGAGTGACCTCCTGGCGGCAACGCGTCGCGACGAGCACTGGTGGCGACCTGATGCGACGACGACAGTCACGTGGAGTGTCTATCCGCGCCGGCGAGTGGTGAGGCGCTACCGATGAATCAGCAAGTCGAACAGGGCTACTGGATGCATCGTGTACTCAGCAATCTCAGCCGCCTCGACGTCGAGCGGTTGGACGACGCGGATCGAGAGCGAGTCGAGACTGCAAGAGACCTCCTGGAAGAAGTGAGCCTACTCACGGGACCAGAGGACGGGAGCGGACCAGACGCCCCAACAGACGACTGATCGTCATCGCCGTCGACGCCAGGGGCACTTCCAGTGTCGGTTTATCGCCCCCCAAGAGGGGTGCGGGGCTTCCCGCGAGTCCAGACATGGCGACACTACAAGCTGCGACGACGTCAACCGGCGCGATCGTATCGGATCCACAGGCTGTCCGCGAACTCTGTGAGAGCTACTGCTTCGGGACGCTCGACTGGGAGGTCACCGACAAGGGCGAACTCACCATCTGGGGGTACGATGACTTCGAAGTGTACGAGGCGCGGGAGAACGGCCTCCCGGACTACGAGGGCGGCATCGTGACCCACGAATTCTTGCGAGAACTTGCCGACCACCTCGAAGCTGACGAGGAACTCGACATCCAGACAGCGGGGTTCACGAAGTGTCGCTTCCCAGTGCTGGCGAAGCGGTACGTCGTTCGCGACGGCGAAGTCCTCTACGCGGATCTCAGTTCCCCCGAACCAATCGAGGAGTAGCGTTGTTCGTCCCCCGAGAGGGGTGCGGGGCGATCCAGTAGCGGTCGCCCCGTGAGGTGATTGCTCGATGGGCCACCGCGCACTCGTTGCGTACGAACGCACAGACGGACAGTACACGCTCCACTACAGCCATTGGGGCGCAGCGAACCTCAAGCTCAAGCACCGAATTTCGGCTGAGTCGCCGTTCGGTGGCGACGACACCAACTCCAAGTGGGCGAAACAGCTGCTGGCTGAACTGGCCGATGGCCTCGAGGCAGATGCGGTCGACGGCTACCTCGCTGACGAGGATCGACCGTCGACGGTCGTCGAGCCGAAGCCCCGCGCCACCGGGCTCACCCTCGACGAGATCATCGCTGACCATCTCGACTACCTCCACCACGAGGCGTTCTACGTGGTGTCACCGACCTTCGAGGTGACCGCCTACCGGACGCTGTGGTTCGGCCTGCAGTACGATTCAGAGACAATCGACAACGGTGAGACGGTCGGGAACGGGGCGCTCGCGACCGTTCGGTGGCACGACGGCGAGCCGGTCGGCGACGGCCATCTGAAGGGGCAGTTCCGGGCGCTGAAGGACGTCGTCGGCGATATGGTCGACAAGGGGGTGTTCACGCCGTCGACGGCGAGGCAGTACCTCAAGCAGAAACTCGGCGAGTGGGTCGGCGAGCGCCAGGAACTGCGCATCCCTGGTGGTGAATCACCGTCGAAAACTGCGTCAGTCGACCGATTATAACGCCAATCCCTTTCTGAGTCCCCACGAACGTCTGGATATGTCAGATCGGGCTGATGACGAGGTGCGAGTATGGCTCGTCGAACGTACCTACTCCGATGATGAACAGAACCTAATCATCCTCACCTACGCGACACCCGACGGCAAACAGTATTATCGGAAAGAGCGGGCACTCACGTCCTTCACCGATATTCGAGATACGACAGCGGCAGTCGATGCGGGGCCCGGCAATCTCGGCACGGTTGATGACCCCGATCTCCAGGACCAATACGCGGCCGAAGCGCAGCGAATGCAGGAGGTCCACGACCCGAACGACGTGATCTGATGCTCACCAGTAGACGTAGTCCCGTGCCATTGGTTATGTCGGAGGAGGCCGTAGACGGGGTATGCGCGAACTCGTCTTCGCCCTCGAATACGAGCCGGGGTGCAATAGGGTGGCGGATGCCCTTGCCGACTACCCCGACGCCCGTGTCCGCTCGCTTTCGTTGCACGCGACTGCCGACCAACTTTGGCGAGTCGACCATGCCACCGGCACTCCGGACGCACTCGACGCCATCGAGGACGCGTTTCGAAACAGCGACTACTACGCCGACTGTCTCGCCACCGAGGACTGCGGCGCCACCCAGACCACCCGCGTCCTTGACCGCACGGACGACACGCTCGTCCTCTACTCCGACTGGGAGCGAACCCCCACCTGCGCCTCGGTTCCCCACATCGCCCGCGACCATCTCGGGGACGGCGTGCTGTTCGAGACCCGTCATGAGGGCCGCCACTACACGTGGCGACTCATCCACTCGGGCGACGGCGACGTGGCGGCATTCTTCGACTCCCTCGAGGTTGCCGTCGAAGAATGCGCTCAGATGGAGATGCTCCGCACCGCGGACACGACGACAGCAGCTGGAGGAAGCGACGAAACACCGAGCGGATTACCCCCGGCGCAGGAAGCCGCCCTCCAAGCCGCCGTCGAACACGGCTACTACGAGTCGCCCCGCGAGGTCGATGTCGGCGAGTTGGCCGAGCATCTCGACGTGCCTCGGTCAACACTTACCTACCGGCTCCGTCGGGCGGAAGAACATTTGGCGAAGCAACACGTCGCCGGCGAGCGGGTAGCGGAAGAACGGCTGGCATCGCACTGACACCGCGGTTGGAATATTCCAACAAAGACATATCGAACTCCCGCTCCTACCGTGAGGTGATGACAGAGAATTCCGATGTGGATACAGCGGGACCACCGAACGGCGGCGGGCAGCGGGAGTTGACTGCCCGTCTCACGGTCCCCGAGATGGACTGTCCGTCGTGTGCGCAAAAAGTCGACAAGAGCCTCCAGCGCGTCGACGGCGTCGTTGAGGCCACGCTCCAGCCGACCACCGGGACAGCTACCATCAAGTACGATCCGGACCGGACTACCAAAGCCGACGTCGTCGCGGCGATCGAAGCCGCCGGCTATGACGTGATCGGCGGAGCAGACGACGAAACCGACGAGTCTGCCGACGGCGTCGATATCGCGCCACCTTCGGAGGTCTGGACGAGTTCTCGCGCGAAGAAGACGTGGCTCGGCGCAGCGTTCGTCATCCTTGGTCTAGTCTTCGAGTTCCTTCTCACCGGCCAGAACGTCGCGATAGCGAGCATCCTCGACTACCCGCTACACATCGCAGATGTCCTGTTCCTCGGTGCCGTCGCGGCCAGTGGCATCCCGGTCGTCCGCAGCGGGTACTACTCCGCGAAGAACCGAAGCCTCGACATCGACCTCCTGATGGGGACAGCGATCATCGCCGCAACCGGCATCGGCTACTTCGTCGAGGCCGCGACGCTGGCCGTCCTGTTCAGCATCGCCGAACTGCTCGAGGACTATGCGATGGACAGGGCACGGGATTCTCTGCGCGAGCTGATGGAACTCTCGCCCGACGAGGCGACCGTCCGTCGCGATGGTGAGGAAGTGACCGTTTCCGTCGAGGAGGTCGACGTTGGCGAGACCGTCGTCGTCCGCCCTGGCGACAAGATTCCGCTCGACGGGACGGTCATCGAAGGCGAGAGTGCAGTCGACCAGTCGCCGATCACGGGCGAGAGCGTCCCCGTCGACAAGACCACCGGCGACGAGGTGTACGCCGGCGCGATCAACGAAGAGGGGTACCTCGAGGTAGAGGTCACCTCGACCGCTGGCGATTCGACGCTCTCGCGTATTATCGAAATGGTACAGGGCGCACAGGCGAAGAAGACCGAGTCTGAGCAGTTCGTCGACAGCTTCTCCGGCTACTACACACCCCTCGTCGTCGTGCTGGCAATCCTGACCGCCGCTATCCCGCCGCTGGTTATCGCTGATCCGGTGGCGGTGGACCTAGCCGGTTACGGGTTCACCTTCGCGGGCGACTGGCAGACGTGGTTCATCCGTGGGCTCACGCTGCTGGTGATCGCCTGCCCGTGTGCGTTCGTCATCTCCACACCCGTCTCGGTGGTGTCGGGCATCACGAGCGCCGCGAAGAACGGCGTCCTGATCAAGGGCGGAAATTACCTGGAAGCGATGGGCGAGGTCGACGCCGTCGCCGTCGACAAGACCGGGACGCTCACCAAGGGCGAACTCGCCGTCACCGACGTCGTTCCGGTGGGTGACACTACGGAGGACGATCTGCTCCGTCGCGCCGCTGGGCTGGAGCAGCGCAGTGAGCATCCCATTGCTACGGCGATTCTCGCCCGTGCTGAGGAGGCGGGCGTGGGCAACCTGCCCGACCCGACGGGTTTCGAGAGCCTCACTGGGAAGGGCATCCGCGGCGAGATCGGCGGCGAGACGTACTATGCGGGCAAGCCCGCGCTCTTCGAGGAACTGGGCTTCGACCTCGCTCGGGCACGCCGCGAGACGGACGGCGGCGTTATGACGGAAGAGGCGACCGAGGGCGAGAACGGGGCGTTCGCCGAGGATGCCCTCTCCGCGCTGGAGCGGGAGGGCAAGACTGTCGTTATCGTCGGGACGGAGTCGAAACTGCTGGGTGCGATCGCCATCGCCGACGAGGTTCGCCCGGCCTCGAAGCGGGCCGTCGAACGCCTGCACGAGCTGGGCGTCGAGCGCGTGGTGATGCTGACCGGCGACAACGAGGGCACCGCCCGCGCCATCGCCGAGCAGGTCGGTGTCGATGAGTATCGCGCCGAACTCCTCCCCGAGGAGAAGGTCGACGCAGTCGAGGAGTTGCAGGCAGAGTACGGGGAGGTCGCGATGGTCGGCGACGGCATCAACGACGCGCCCGCGCTCGCCACCGCGGAGGTCGGCATCGCGATGGGCGCGGCCGGCACCGACACCGCTCTCGAGACGGCCGATATTGCGTTGATGGGCGACGACGTCGGGAAACTCCCGTACCTGTACGACCTGTCGCATACGGCCAACGGGGTGATCCGGCAGAACATCTGGGCGAGTCTCGGCGTGAAGTTCCTGCTCGCGCTGGGCGTGCCACTGGGGCTGGTCAGCGTTGCGTTGGCGGTCGTTGTCGGTGATATGGGGATGAGCCTCGGTGTCACCGGGAACGCGATGCGGTTGTCGCGAATCGAGCCCGATCGGTTCTCCGACACCTGACTCTGCGGCGGGAAGTGCGGGCAGGACGCTCCTCTTTCGCGACTTTCCTGCGCTCTATCGAGACAATTTGCAGTTTGTCTGGGGCAGTAGAGACTGAGCCCCACCGCAGGCTCTGATTTGATGCCCGAGAATCCAGACGACGATCCACTCCACGATTGCGAGTTAAGTCCCGACGCAGTCCTCGGGACGCGCACCTTCCACGATGTCCTGTTCACTGACGATACCGAGACGCCGGTAAACGTGCTCACCGGCGAGACACCCGCACATTCGCAGGCGACCGTCGAGGAAGCGAAGGCGTTCGCTACGAGTATCGATACGGACACACCACAAATCGCGCTCCCGGCCTCTGTCGAGACGCAGATCGAAACCCAGAGCCAACCCTACACGGCGGCCGCGTTCTTCCACTTCAAGGCGACCGGGTCGCTCGAACTGCACCGTGCCTACCACGCCGCCTACGACTCCGACGCGTTCAGCACCGACTTCGAGGCCGACTACGAGTCGGGCGACCTGACGATCACCGTCGAGCAGACTGCCGATTCCTGAACGCGGTCTCCCGAAGCGAGGTTTTTCGAGCGCCGGCGATGGGTGCCGGCGCACCGAGCAGACAGCGCCGAGCGGCGCCCGGTGAGTCGGCACTCCGAGGTGAACCAGATGCATATGGTCATCTACGCGCTGGTGGAAGCACCGACACAGCACGACGCCCTGGTCGAGGGGAAAGCAGTCTTCGACCGTCTCGTCGGCGCGAATCCCCACGGCTGCGCCGTGTTTGATTACTACGTCACGTTCGATGAAGACGACACGACGGTCGCCGGGAAGGCCCGCTGGGGTGACCTGCCGACGGCGGCCCCCATCAACTCAGAGGAGGGCGGTGAACTGCTCGACCGGGCTTGGAAGGCCACGAAAGAGGAGTTTCAGCGGAATCTCGACCGCGTGAAGGAGGCGCTCGACGAGCTCAGCGACGAGGCGATCATGCGCGACGAGGACCTCGCCCGCCACGCGTTCCACCAGGTCGGCGCGTACGAAGGGCCCTCAATCCCGATGTACGACCAGCACGCCCAGGGGATTCGGCATCGAGGCCAGCTCGACCGAGTCCTCGAGGAAGACGAGGACAGCCAGACGCTCTGGATCGTCCCCGCAGACGTTCATTTCTGACCAACGATGCCACGAATCACCAACTGGTCACGAGAGAGTCGCTCACCAACACTCGCGTATCGAAACACCGAGACTGGAGCGCGAGCTGTTCTACACCGGGCGCCGGATTCATACCGGTACAAGTGGCGCGGAGCGATCCTCGTCGACGGCTACCCGATCTGGTCGCGAGGCTTCGAGACGAAGGAGGCGACAACGTTCCGGGATGCGCTTCGGGAGCGGCCAGCGCCCGAACTGAACTGTCCGGAGTGTCCAAACGACGACGTCCTCGTCGGTGAGAAGACAGCTGATGGAGCGACGGTACAGCGCTGGTACGACTGTCCGGACTGTGGGTACGAAGCCCCCTCGCGCATCGTCTACGGCCCTGAACGCTGAGGACGTACACACGCAGGGTGTTTTTCGGCCGGGGCGGAGAGAGTGACCCGGTCGAACCGGGTCGGTCCAACAATGAGTCTCGAAGTACTCGACCGACACAGCGAGGCACTGTTCGAGTTCCTCTGGTGTCCCGTCTGCGGGCAGGAAGTGTTCACCCACATTCCCTTCGAGGGAGTGTTCTGCAAGAACTGTAACACGCAGGTCGTCCTCCAAGAGTCTCGAGAAGACCGTGGCTACGAGGAGGCTGTGCTCGCGTGCTTCGACACCGACTCAACGTGGAACCTTCACGTCGACGAGAAGCTCCGCCGCGACCTGCCTGACGGCTCGGCACGGGCAAAAATCCTCGGTGCACCGGGTGCCTATGAGATCGACTGGTGGAGTCCAGCACCTGGGGAGGATTGGGAGCCGGTCGAGCGTGGTGAATTCGACGACGTGGAGGAACCAGACGAGGTGTCACATCTCGCGTAGCGGATTGCAATCCCGCTACGACTGTGTGGTGTTGTTTCAGCGCCGGCGATGGGTGCCGGCGCACACGCGCCGGCGAGTACCGATGTCGACACGGAGCCAACTCCGATTCGTCCAACGAGTCGAACAGACCGGTGAGACAGATGGCAGCGCCGACCGCGTCGCGCAGGTGTACCGGCATTCGGACGGGTATCCCGGGAGCGTCCTCCGGGATCTCGCACAACTGAAAGAGCTGCTCGATGCGACCCGCGCAGAGCGTGGCCCGGGCTACACGGCGGCGACCTTCGTGTTCCTCGACAAGCTCTCGACGGTCGACCTCTACCTGGATGGCGACCCAGAGCGAACGATCGACGCGGCTCAGCCAGCGGATCTCCTCGAGCCGTCCAATATGGAGCACCTGGACCAGCCGCTGTTCCTGCTGGGCCACGGCGTCGAGAATCCGGCCGACGGCATCCACGGCGACGAGGAGTACCTCTACGTCGTCGAACTCCCGACGGAGAACCCGTTCGACGAGCCGACCGAGTGGACAGTCAAAGTGAGCGGTCACTCCGCGTTCCCCCGCTGGGACGGCCCGACCGACGAGGCCTTCGAGCAGGCGAGCTGGCAGTTCCACGGGTCGCTCGAGGACGCGCTCGCAGAACTGGTCCGGGACGAAGCAGTCGTCAAGTAAAATCCCAAATCGTATTTATACAGTTAGGGTTTAGAAAGACCCAGATGATTTCGAAGGCCGGACTCGCCGTGCTTGACGCGCTGAGTACCGGCCGTGAAGCAACACCGGCGGAACTCGCGGCCGAAACCGGATATTCACGAGACCATCTGTACGACGTACTCAACGAATTGCTCGCAGCGGGATTGCTCACAGAAACCCGTGGGTCCAGCAATCAGCGTCGTGTCCGCATCGCGGAACATCCAGTTACCGAAGCGTATCGAACGCTGCAGTCGGAGTTCAGCCACGTAGACTGGACGGAACTGCTCTCCCCAGCCACACTCCGCGTGTGTTGGTATCTCGATAGACCACGACACATCGCTGATATCGCAGACCGGCTCGGAATCACTCGACAAGGTGTCCACAGCGCGTTATCACCGCTCAAGCACCGAGCACTACTCTCCAGATCTGATTCGAAGTACGCCCTTCATGACGAAGTCTCGCCGCTGTTGGCGTTCGCCCGGGCTACTGTAGAGCACGAACATCGAGCCCGAGTCCGGGAAATCGCTCCCAGTGCCACGATCGCGTGGTGCGATCCGAAGCGAGCACTCGTTCGCCTGCAGACCGACGAGGATACGGACGCACTCCAAGCAGCTCCGGACTGGGAGATGACCGGACTGGGTCGGTTTACAGCGTATGGTCTACAGTTTTTCCTCGCCGGCGAGCCTCCGTTCTGGTATGCTCCGGACGAAGACCTAACGCCTGCTGAAGTCGTATGCCATACGCTCCTTCTGGATAGCGGATCTAGGCGGGTCAGCTATTCGATGCTGCTGATCGAGGCGGAGGATATCGATCAGGAGACACTCGTCGAGACCGCACAGTGGTACGACCTGGAACCCACTGTGAAAGCGTTGTATCGGCCACTTCAGGGCGACTTCGACAGAACAGATGATCTGCCAGTCATCCTCCCAAAAAAGAACGAATATATGGCACTCAAAGACCAGTACGGAGTCGCGTAACACCAACCACGCAGTCTGGCGGAAAATTGCGATGGGTTAGATGATGCCGCCGATCACGAGTAGTCCGACGACGAGCAGCAGCGTCGCAACCACGCTCCCTCCAGCAAGCAGCTTGTTCTCCATCGCCTTCTCGTGGAGGGGCATCTCGGCGTACTCCTTGCGGAACGCGTCGAGGTTCTCCTCGTCGTAGAAGTACTTCCTCTTCAGCGCGAACCGTTCGGTCACCGCACAGCCGGTACAGACCGGCTCCCCTTCGAGCCGTTCGGTCTTGATGTGGGTGTCGCAGGCGATCGCCCCGCAGTTCGGACAGTAGGTATACGTCTCGTCAACGCCGCTCGTCTCGCAGTGGACGCACCGATGGATGCCGTCCTCCAGAGTGACCCGTGAGGGGCCAGCAGAATAGTATTCGTACGGATACGAGTACTCCAGTATCTCTGTCGTCTGCCGAACCTCAGGTAGATACACCGGCTCAATCGATTGCACTGAGATGTCCGAGAGATTCGGCTCACACGTCTTGTTGTACGTGACGTTATTGTCGCCGGTGTAGGTCACCGTCGTCGTGTGGTAATCCTGGAGGCGGTCAACAGCCCACTCCTTGTACTCCGTTTGGGTCTGGCCGAACCGTCGTTCGTCGACGTCGTCGAATACCTCGGTAAACTGCCCGGTATCGAGGGGAACCGTCGCGTGGAAATTCTCGGTGACCAGCGTCGCGACTTCGTCGTCGGCCACCTTCGGATGGCCGCGCTCAGCGTGGACAACGAACTGTGTGCGGTCGTTGATCCGGTGGATGACACCGACTGAGGTCTCGAAGACAGAGTTCGTGTCGGCGGTGATCGCAACCACTGGTCGGAACGTCACTTGCGAGTGCGGCACCGGCAGATCCGCGGCCTCGATGTTCTCAATGTCGCGGAACGCCTCCTGGACAGGTGCGTCGACATCCGCCGCCGGATCGTACGGTCGGAGCGTCTCGTCACAGAGGATCTCGATGCGCCCGTTGTAGAGATCGAGACCGATTTCGTCGGCGATCTCCCGAAGGTCCTCGCCGTCGATCAGCTCGATGGGATAGGGATCGTCGTTCCGCTGGAGCCGGTCAGCGTACTCCTCGGCAGGGTTCGTAAATCGACCTGTGGTGGCGACCATCCCTCGCTTCGGGCCGTCGAAGTCGAACGTCGCGATGGCCGAGTGCAGCTTCTGGACGACCGGCCGGCCGACCGTCCCGGTGTGCTTGCACTCGACGATGATCGCCCGTCGCGTGCCGTCGACGATCTCCTCCATGATGACGTCGCGCCCCTCGTCGGCCGTCCGCTCGGCCTGGCGGACGTTTTCGTAGCCGAGGTTCCGGAAGACGTCCTCCATCAAGTCCTCGAACTCGAATCCCGAGAGGTCGTCCAGTACAGCCATCCGAATGTAATTGGACAGTATCTTGCTATGACTATATACGTTGCCGACGGTGGCGACGAAGTCGCGACGACGTGAGCGCTGGTGTTGTTGTTCGTCCCGCAAGGGGTGCGGGACGACACATTCGTCCCGGATTACCGATGAGTTCTGAGAGCAACAGCGAGAGCGCCCCCGACAACTGGTGGTTGCAACGCCGAACAGATGACGACCATTTCGTGTTCGCCTACGAGTTCTCGAAATCCGTCCTTTGCCACGTCCAGCAACCCTCGGACTGGCTGGTCCGGATCGATCGAGCCGATGGGACGATCCTCTTCAGTCAGCACGACCTCCGGTCGCGAGCAGCGGCGTTCGACCTCGCCAAGAGCGTCATGGAGCTCTGTACGATGCTCCATCGGGAGGTCGTCACGGAGCGAAGTCAAGCGCGAAAACCGATGTACGTCGGGCCCCGACCAACCGAGGCCGCGAGTGGGAGCAATCAGGGAGCCGGACCTGGTCCAGATACCGCCCGTCGGCCGTCGGATTCCTTCCCCCGCCAGCCCCCAGAACGACCACGAGGTATGGGTCACTGGGAGGGTGGGTTCCGATGACCGGCGGCCGAGCGTACCGCGGTGAACGCTGTATGGGTGGACAGCTGGTGTACACGCCCGATGGCGACGTACTGGACAAGCACCTCCACGTCTTGCGCCGCGCTCCTGGTGGATTCGACTGGGGACCGGAGGCCGACGAGGCCTGCATCGATCAACTCGCGATCGCGCTGCTGGCCGATTCAGCGACGAAGAAGATCGCACTCGACCACTACAAGGAGTTCGCGCAGTACCTGCGTGAAGAGCTCGAGGGTGACGAGTGGCGGCTCCCGACCAGCGACATTTCGGCCGATACCTGGTCGCGAGACATCGACGTGGCTGATGAGACGCCCTCACCGGAGGACGTCGACATCACGGCAGTCGATTTCGACGAGATGACCTTCGCGGTCGAGCGAGCGCTCTGCGAGCAGCACGACATTAGCATCCACCAGAGCGTCGACGACCGCCGCGAGGAACTGGAAGACGCCCGCCAGGCAGTCCAATCAGAAACTACCGACTCGGAGGAGTCACAGACCGACACCGGCGGGTTCGAGTTCCCCGCAGCTAGCCAGTAGGGACGGTGAGGGCGTTTCCGGCTCTGTTTGTAGAACCCCCGAGAGGGGTGCGGGGGTCACCACTCCCGCAACGTACCGATGAACGGGAACGCCCGACGCACCACGTCGAACGTAGTCCAGACAGAAGCGCTCGCTAACCGTCGCGACGACTCCGTCGAATACGTCGGCTTTCGCATCGACGGCCAGGCCGTCGTTCTGAATCTCTCCGAACACCAGCGTCTCACTCCCGATCGAAGTCTCGATCTGGTCAACCACAGCCCGACAGGCTTCGAGTGGGGATACGCTGGAAGCGGGCCCGCACAGCTCGCCTGTGGGCTCCTCCTCGACTACTACAACGACGCCCAGATCGCGAGAGAACACTACATTGGGTTCCGGAATTGCGTGATCAGCCAGCTCGAGTGTGATGGCCCCGCGGCGTGCTGGCACCTCACAGGTGAAGAAATCGACGCGGCGATGGCGACGATCACCGACGATGTCGTCGCCCTTCCCGACGGCGGGGGGCCGTCACCGTCACTCCCCGAGAACTGGCGAACGGTCACTCGCCCTGACCGACGAGTCTTCCAGCGGGCTGATCGCGACCACTACATCGTGCTCGGGGAGGGAACCGACGGCTGGCTGGCCGTCCTCTGCAGTCAGGGAGACCGCGCCTACCCGGCACCCCTAGCGAGCCGGACGGTTTCGGGCGATGCCGATGTCGATCGGGCCGTCCGGGCCCTCGTCGACGAGAGCAACGACCTCATCGAGCCACCGGAGGGGGAGTGCTGATGGAGACGCTTCGGTTGTCGCGAGCCACCCACCAGTTGCTCGAACGGGGGGTCGAGGCGCTCGAGAAAATCGGTCGCGAACTGGAACGGTACAACGACCGGCAAGAGCAGACTGACGGTACCGACTCGTGACGCAGACACGTTCTCCCGGCCAGCGAGTGAGTACCGGGTTCCAGTACACGCGCACTCCCGAGGGGTGCTCGTGTCCCATTCATCGCGACGGCCAGCCGTTCACGGCGCCGCTCGGCTTGCGGTTCGCAGAGCGCGTCCATATCGAATCGATCCCGCGCCACGTCGCCGGCGCGATCTACGAAGCCCATCATTCCTATATGGACAGTGTCCCGCGGACGAACCTCGTCCATCACGGGCTCTGTTACCAGGACCAGCTACTGGGTGCGATTACCTGGCGCTATCCGCTGATTCGCTCGCTGGAGTACGACGGGACGCGATACGAGGGTGACGAGATCGTCGAGGCAGCACGGATCTGCATCGGCGTCGACTTCCCGAACCTCGCCTCTGCCGCCCTCGCCCGGTCGATGGAACGGTTCGTGCGCCGGCACGGCCGGCGGCGAGGCGTTCGCCTTCTGCTGACGTTCGTGCGAGCTGACTTCGATGGCTCGATGATCAAAGCGCTCAGAGACAAGGGCTGGCACTGTGCCGGGAAAACGGAACCCGGACAGGCAGGTAACCGACCCGACAAGCAAATCCGAGAGCGGCCGAAATGGCGGTTTCTCTGTGAAGTTCCTGCTGAGTCGAGACGGGAACAGACCTCACTCGGACGGTGGACCCCGTGACCACGAACGCTCGCCTCATTGAGTTCGCAGCAGAGGAAGACTCGAACAACCAGCCGGAGCGCGATCCATCAGTGGTTGAGCGACTGTTGGACCCGATATCACCGGCCCTCGGGCTGCGACTCATCCCTGGTCGGGGTGACCCGGTGTACCTCCAAAATAGGGGCACCGAACGCTACCTGTTCCGGGATGCCCACGAGCGGTGGTTCATCCTCCAGCCCTCGGCCAAGGAGTCGGTCGACGACTTCGTTCGCTGGGTGTATCTCCCCGAGGGCAAGCCCGCCGAGATCGCCCGAATAGCGATCCGTCAACGGACGGTTCTCGGCTACAGGTACGTTCAGCGGAGTGAGGCTCCGGAGCCGGTCGCGACGACTGTGACAGCGAGGTATGTCAGTGAGCCCTGGCCCGACGATGTCTACGAGTGTGGTCCCTGTGGTGAGCTGTTTGACGAACCACAGACCCACGCTGTTCATTGTTGGAAAGAACACTTCTGGATTCCAAATCCCAAGCAGATTCGCCGTGCGCGAAGGAAATAACATATAGTTGTTATTTAATGACCAATCTCTATATCGTTTGAATTTGTGTGTGGTAATATGGCGACAAGGATGGCCACCCGACTTGAGGACTACTTCGAGCAACGAACGGACGGAAAGCTCCGTAGCATCGTGAAATACGAGGAGAGTTCCTACGAGATCATCCACCTCAGGGATGATGTTGCCAAGCAATATACGCCGGACGAGCTTGAATCGGCAATCGATGAGTCCCGGATGGAATCGTTAGCTGCCCCAATATATGAGAACACGTTCTCAGAAGGCCACGGACAGCTCACGTGCCTTGTACAGTGCTTCGAGAATGTTATTGAGATGAATTTCGTTCTCGACGATGGGATTGGGGCCGCAGTCGCTCTTGATGCTGAAGCCATGGGTGATGCTCACGGGCTTGTAGCTGAGGCAAGGCAAATCGTCCTCGAAGAGCGAGAGTAGTCGCCGATACTGGGCCATCCAGCCGCATTTTGAGAGGTTCTTCACGCCTATCGGCGACAGTTGATTAACCAACGAATTCCGAGGGACCAGAGTGAGTGTTGGTTAAGTGGTGTTGTTGTTGCGCCCGGCAGAGGGGCGCAGGGCGCGAGACGATGCAGGCGGCCGTCGATGAGCGTTCCTGCGTCGAGGTGACTGAAATGAAGGACCCAGAGTCGAGAACCATCTTCGCTGGCGTCGATGGACGTACCGACACCGAACTGCCCAAGTGGTACCGACAGCGGCACGGGGGCGAAAACCCCGTGAGCTTCGCCGAGGCGATCCGTGACCTCCCGCAGGCCGTCGAGACGACCGTGGCGTACCAGAATCCCTATACTGACGAGTGGGTCGAGACGGAGCGGTTCAACGCGCTCGTCGAGCCAAGTCGCGCTCGCTCGCAGGCCCGAGAAGGGGACGCCGAGACCGATCCGCTATTTCACGTTCCGACGGACAGCTACGCGATCATTAACCCCGTCGACGTCTACGGACCGCTGGAGGAGGTCCTTCGCGAAGAGACCATCGATGGGACGCCGCTGGGTGACGTGATGTTCGGCGAGATCCGGCGCTACCGGAGCGGCGGCGAGGTCCATATGGACATCATGTTCGACGGCCTCGAAGTGCACCTCCCCGGCCGGTCGGACCCGATCACGATGGGCGTCACGTCGGGTTACGACTTCTTCGGTGAGCACGCCGTCTACGTCGAGGGGTTCGCTCAGGACGGGTATTGTTCGAACACGATGCGTTCGCTCACCGACAAGGAGGTCATCAAACACGTCGGCGACGTGTGGAACTTCCGGAGCTGGTGGGAGGAACTCCTCGCACAGGTCGAACTCGTCGCTGACGACCTCTTCGAGTTCATCCGGGACGCCCAGGACATCGACCTCGACTTCTCGGAGCTGCCGTTCACCGTCACGGAGTTTTATAGTCTGCTGGGCTTCCCGGACTACCTGGCCGAGCGCGCTGCGAGCGATGCGGAGGCCAACGCGCCCTCACCGATCGAGATCGATATGTGGACGCTGCATTCCGGGGCGACGTACGCGCTGACCCACTTCTTCCAGGGCAAGGAGGGTGCGTCGCTGGACGGCTACGTTCGCACGGCCAACGACATTCTGTTCAACCCAGAGGGCACCATCGAGCGTGTCGAACGCGCTTACGAGGAGCAGCTGGAGACAGACGGCGATGACGGGTCGCAGGCGTCGCTCGCCGGCGAGCGGGCGCTCGCGAGCATTGAGCGGGTCAACGAAGATCTACAGGAGAAGGTCGACCAGTTCGAGGAGCGTGAGGACGCGCTCCGTGAGCGGTTCCAAGATGCGATGAGCTGATTGTCGGAGCGGCGTTCATTGATACAATTCTAAAATAATAGTCTACGTGAAAGATTCTGGCTCCTCGTTATATTCGACTACTAATTCAACATCCTCAGGACCGAGTTCATCGCGTTCCGCTTCCAGCGTCTCAAGAGCGTCTTTAACAGGGAAGAAATCCGGCTTCTCGAGTGCATCTTCTGTCGCCCAGGCGTATCGAATCGTTTGCTGGGAATCGATAAGGAACACGGCACGCTGCGGGACGCGCTCGTGATTCTCCCATTCGTCATAACAGATGTCATATGACTCAGCAACCCGCCCGGAACTATCACTAAGTAACGGGAAATTGAGGCCGTATTCCTCGGCGAATGCTCGGTGGGCGTAGACGCTGTCACCAGAAACTGCCCAGACATCGAGAGCTGGCGTCAGCTGAAACCACTCCGCATCGCGAATCGCACACAGTTCGTTTGTACAAACAGGACTGAAATCAAATGGGTAAAATACCAGCAATGCAGCCCGATCATTGGCAGTTGTCTCATCCAAGCAGTACCCGGTTTGTTCTCCGTCACGGAAACCCGGAAGAGTAAATGACGGTGCAGACGCTCCCTCGTTTATCATGCGACATAGTCGCACACGAAGACAGGATAGTCTTTGGGTCAGCACTGCGATCTGAATTGTTGACTACTTGATGGGGGATGAAATCCATTAGAACCCGTACGTCAGGAGTTCGCCGTCGCCCACTCAAGAAGGGGTTCTAATCTCGAACGAATCTCATCCCCCTCGGCAGTTAGCGCGTATTCGACGCGTGGCGGAATTTCGTTGTACTGCGTCCGTGAGACGAGTCCTGCCTCCTCGAACTCGTCGAGGCGTTTCGAGATTGTCGAGGTACTCGCCGTCGGGAGGTGCTCCTCAATCTCCGCGAACCGCAGCGAATCGTGTGCGCCGATGATACTGACGAGTTGCATCGC
This sequence comes from Halobaculum sp. EA56, assembly GCF_051195075.1. Classification (NCBI taxonomy): domain Archaea; kingdom Methanobacteriati; phylum Methanobacteriota; class Halobacteria; order Halobacteriales; family Haloferacaceae; genus Halobaculum; species Halobaculum sp. EA56. Next base: position 1,061 of record NZ_JBNTJX010000016.1, on the reverse strand, counting down.
GTATTTTCGGCTCAATGTGTCGATAACTCCTGTGAGCGGGCAGTAGCACGTCCCGTCGACATCGCACTCTGGCGCCGATGAAGTAGTATCTGCCATAGCTTCGTGGACTCCAACCTACTCTATAGCTTCGGACTCTGGAGTATAAGAACTTCCCGTCGTAAAGTTTCGGTATAGATGACTCACACATCCGACTATGATCTCGTGATTCTCGGTGGGGGCGCCGCAGCCTTCGCCGCGATCACTGAAGCGAGCCGACGGGACCTCTCGACGGCGATGGTGAATACCGGCTTGCCCATCGGCGGGACGTGCGTGAACGTCGGCTGTGTCCCGAGTAAGCATCTGCTCGCCGTCGCCGAGAGCGGCGCTGCAGCGTCGGAGAACCCTTTCGACGCCGTCCGATACCCCGAGGAGCCGACCGTGGATTGGGCCGCCGCCCTCGACGACACCGACGAACTCGTCGAGCGGTTCCGGCAGGAGAACTACGTCGACATCGCTGAGCACTTCGAGACCGACATCTACGAGGGCTATGGCCGGCTCGTCGACGACACGACCATCGAGGTCGTCGACGGCGCCGACGAGGGCGCGCGCATCACTGGAGAAAAGGCCCTCGTCGCGACCGGCAGTTCACCGTGGGCGCCGCCCATCGACGGCCTCTACGACGTCGACTACTACACGAGTGAGACCATCCTCGAGGAGCGCGACCTTCCCGAGAGTATCCTAATGCTCGGTGGGGGATACATCGCGCTGGAGTGGGGACAGATCCTGCACCGTGTCGGCATCGACGTGACGGTTCTCCAGCGCTCCGACCGCGTCCTCTCGGACATGGAAGGCCAACTTGGTCGCGAGATGCAGCGTGCATTCGAGGAGGAGGGCATCGAGGTGATCACCGGCAACGACTTCCAGCGCGTCCGCACGCTAGCAGCTGACGGCGGCGCCGAAGCGATTCAGTCAGGCGTCGCCGTCGAAACGACCATCGACGGAGACGAGCGAACGGTCACCGGCGACGCGCTGTTCGTCGCGACCGGCGTCCAGCCGAATAGCGAGGGCATCGGCCTCGAAAC
>NZ_JBNTJX010000015.1:0-78028 GCF_051195075.1 Halobaculum sp. EA56 | reverse complement strand
GATGCCACGTCAGCACCTGCTCTGAGATGTGCGGCTCCAAGGCGTCGTACTCGTACGGTAACGGATCGAGTTCGTAGTCGCTCATGATTGAATCCCTCCGACTACTACAACGGCGTGATAGCTGTTAAAGATTGAGAAGAGGACTGCTAGCACTTCACAAGAACCTTTCGCCGGTGGGTCGACGCCTGCAGGCGGTTTCGACCCTCGAAAGGTCGGCGGACCGGCCCGCACGTTCACCTCACGTACACGAGCTACCCGGGCCGGGGAACGAGGGGCGCACCGGAACCGGGGAGGCACTCGCGGTCCGCTTCGCCGGTATCGACGGACCGAGGCAGTCCCGGGGGAAAGGCGGCGGCGTGCGCGAGTGGCGCGGCGTCGGGCTGGTCGGCGGGTGGCAGGTGTCGGCGAGCGTCTGCTTCTACGCGGTCTTCGCGACGACGGCGTTCCTGCGCGCCGACTTCGGGCTGACGCGCTTCCGGACGGGGCTGGCCGTGACGGCGGTGATCGCGGGGTACACGCTCGCGCTGTTCGCGGCCGGCGCGGTCGTCGACGCCTACGGCGAGCGCGTGCCCATGGTCGGCGGCCTGCTCCTCGTGGGCGCGGGGTGCGTCGCCGTCGCGCTCGCGCCCACGTATCCGCTCGTGCTCGGGTCGCTCGTGCTCGTCGGCGTCGCGTACGCGACGGCGATGCCGGCGACCAACCGGGCGGTCCTGGTGGCCGCCCCCGAGGGCCGGCGCAACCTCGCGATGAACGTGAAGCAGGTCGGCGTCACCGTCGGGTCCGGGCTCTCGGCGGGGCTGATCACGGCCGCCGGCGCGGGCGGCGACTGGGGACGGGGGTTCATCGTCGCCGCGGGCGTCGCCGCCGTCGTCGCGGTCGCGTTCGCCCGCGGCTACGACGGCCGCGCGGGGTCCGGGTCGCTCTCGCTTCCGGACGTCCGGGGCCTCCTCTCGGGGCGCGGGTACCGGGGCCTGCTCGTCGCGGGGTTCTTCCTCGGCGCGGCGGTGTTCACGACGACCGGCTACGTCGTGCTCCACATGACGGACGCCGTGCTCGCGTCCGCCGCCGTCGCCGGCGGCACGCTCGCGGCGGTCCAGGTGACGGGGAGCCTCGGGCGACTCGGCGGCGGCGCGGTGGCGGACCGACTGTCGGCCCCGTCCGTCGCGGCGAACGCCCGCGTCCTCCTCGTCCAGGCGATCGTCAGCGCCGTCGGGTTCGTGGCCGTCACTGCCGTCGGCGTCCCGCTCGCCGCCGCAGCGGCGTTCGCGCTGCTCGGGTTCTTCGTCCTCGGCTTCCCGGGGATGTACTACGGTTGTCTCACCGCGCTCGTCGACGACGGCGAGGTGGGCGCGGCCACCGCGGGGGGGCAGACGGCGATCAACCTCGGCGGGCTCCTCGCCCCGCCCGCGTTCGGCTACCTCGCGGACGCGGCCGGGTACGCGCTCGGCTGGTACGGGCTCGCGGGGTGTGCCGCGCTGGCGGCCGCGGCACTGGTGCCGCTCGCGCGGGCGTGACGGGCGACGCGCACCCGGCCGTCTCGCGTTCGCGCCGTGGTCACTCCGCGATCGCGCCCGGCTCGTATGCCGCGTGCTGGCGGGTGTACTCCATCGTCGTCGCCACCGACTCGGCCACCTCGGCGCCGGCCTCGCGCTCGACGACGTGCAATGCGAGGTCGAGACCGGAGGTGACGCCGCCCGCCGAGAGCACGTCGCCGTCGTCGACGACGCGCTCCTCGCGCACCTCGGCGGCGCTCTCGCGGAGGTCCTCCAGCGCGGAGGCGTGGGTGACCGCGGGCCGGCCGTCGAACACGCCCGCCTTCGCGAGGAGCATCCCGCCGGTGCACACGGACGCGACCGTCGCCCCGGCGTCGTGGTGGGCCGCGACCGCCTCGGGGATCGCGCCGCGCTCGTACTCGGCCCACGCGCCCGCCTCGCTGCGGTCGTTCCAGCCGCCGCCGGGCACGACGAGCAGGTCCGCCTCGCCCGGGTCGGGCAGCGGCGCCTCGGCCTCGACGCACAGCCCGTGGCTCGCGGTGACGGTGCCGGGGCCGTCCATCGAGACGAGTTCGGTGTCGAAGTCGGCGCCGGCGCCCTCGGCGTTGCGGAACACCTCGAACGGGCCGACCGCGTCCAGCTCGTCGAACCCCTCGTACAGCAGCACGGCGATGTCCATACCCGACGCTCGATCCGCGAGGGGAAAGTCGTGTCGTGGCGGCCGAGCGGATCCCCGTCGGGGCGGGCGGTCAGACCCGCCGGCCGATCACGTCGCGGAGATCGTCGGCGACCTCGTCGGGGTCGGTCGAGTCGACGGTGAACCGGGCCCGTGACTCGTCAGTCTCGGCCATCTCGGAGAGCAGGCCGCCGCGGCGGTCCACCTCGACGAACGCCGTCAGCGACTCGGGGCCGTCGCGGGCGACCAGTTCGAGTTCGTCGAGGTCTCCCGCGAAGGGACCGCCGTGCGGGCGGAACTCGAACTCCTGGACGAACGGGGAGCCGAAGTAGCGGCCGTGGGGGTCGGCCTCGCACTCCGCCGTGTGCAGCGAGAGCCCCAGCGCCTCGGCGGCGTCGAACAGCGCCGACATGCGGGGGGTCGGCTCGACGGTGAGCGGGTCGCGGTCCTCGGGATCGACCGCCATCGAGATGTCGAGTTCGGTCTCGACCCAGACCTCCGTCCGCCCGCGGGTGAGCGGCGTCTCGTACGGGATCTCGATCTCCGTCGGGACGGTCCGCTCCTGGCCGGGCTCGACGGTGAAGCCGTCCGTGAGGGTGTAGCGGGCGATGTCGGCCTCCCGGTAGCCGTCGTCGGTTCGGTAGCGCGTCTCCAGCTCGAGCTCGATCCGTCCGACCTCCTGTTCGGCGTCGCTGCCGGCGACCTCGACGCGCGCGCCGACGGTCTCGCCCGGCCTGACCGTGGTCGAGTCGAGGACGGTGTCGACGCTGGCGTTGCCGATGCCGACGCTCGCGAGGACCTTTTTCATGGGTGCACCGGAACCTGCGGCGGGATCGGATATCAATTTTCTGTCCGGTCCGGCTCGCGTTCCTCCCGGCGGCGGCCCCCCGCCTCCGTCCGTCAGTCCGCGCTCGCCCCCCCGTCCTCGCCGCGGGCGCGCTCGAACATCGAGATGGCCCGCTCGCGCATCTCCGAATGGTCGACGATCGGGTCCGGGTACTCGGGGGCGAGCTGTCGCCGGCGGCCGACCGACAGCTCGTGCCACGAGTGGACGTTCTCGGGCGAGACGCCCGCGAGTTCGGGGACGTACTCCGCGATGTACTCGGCGCCGGGGTCGTACCGCTCGCCCTGGGTCATCGGGTTGAAGATCCGGAAGTACGGCTGAGCGTCCGTCCCGGTCGAGGCGGCCCACTGCCAGCCGCCGTTGTCGTTGGCGGTGTCGTGGTCCGCGAGGTGCTCCCTGAAGTGCTCGTAGCCGTGGCGCCAGTCGAGCAGCAGGTCCTTCGTCAGGAACGAGGCGACGATCATCCGCACGCGGTTGTGCATGTACGCCTCCTCGCGCAGCTGTCGCATCCCGGCGTCGACGACGGGGTAGCCCGTCTCGCCGTCCTTCCACGCCTCCAGATGGGCCATCGCCTCGTCGTCCGCGCGCCACTCGATGTCGCGCTCGTACTCCTTGAAATTCTCCGTCACGACCTCCGGATTCGCCCACAGCACCTGCGTGTAGAACTCCCGCCAGGCCAACTGGGACTGGAACTCCTCGACGGACTCGACGGCGGGGTCCTCTCCCTCATCGTCGCCGCCCATCGCCTCGGCCTCGGCCATCGCCGCCTCGGTCGCGGCGTACACCTCCCGCACCCCGATCGTCCCCCACTTCAGGTCCGCCGAGAGCCGGGAGGTGGCGCGCCGCGCCGGGTAGTCGCGGTCCTCGGCGTACCGGAAGACGGCGTCCTCGCGGAACGAGGCGAGGCGGTCGCGGGCCGCCTCGGTGCCGGCGGCCTGCACGTCGGCGTCGGGCTCTTCGAAGCCGAGGTCCCCGATGTCCGGGAGGTCGTCGCCGCGCACGTCGGCCAGGTCGTCCGGCTCGGGGGCGTCGAACGGGTCGGCCTTCGGGCGGTCGCGCCACTTCCGCCAGAAGTAGGTGAACACCGAGTACGGCTCCCCCTGGTTGGTCGTGATGGCGCCGGGCTCGTGGTGGACGGCGTCGTGGTACGTCTCGCGGGCGACGCCGGCGTCGTCGAGGGCCATCCGGACGCGAACGTCGCGCTCGCGGGCCAGCCCGGAGTAGTCCTCGTTCCAGACGACCGCCTCGGCGTCGTGCTCGGCCGCGAGGGACGGGAGCACCTCGGCGGGGTCGCCGCGGGCGACGAGCAGGTCCGAGTCGCGCTCGCGGTAGTCCGCACGCAGTTCCGCGAGCGCGTCGAGCATGTACCGGACGCGGGCGTCGCCGCCGTGCGCGAGCACGTCGTCGTCGAAGACGAAGACGGGGACGACCGTGTCGCCGTCGCCGCCGTCGGCCGCGGCGGCGAGCCCGCGGTTGTCGGCGACGCGCAGGTCCCGGCGGTGCCAGAACAGTCGCGTGGGCATGGAACCGCACACGGGCGCGACGGTAGTAAGCGCACGGGACGACGCCGGCGGAACGACGCGCCCGTCCGCCGCGGTCGGGGCGGGCCCGGCGGGGGTCGGCGCTGGACGGGTTCGACCGTCAGATCGGATCGATCGCGTCCCGCCGGCCGTCGAGGACGGCGAACCGCTCGCCGCGGCGGCGTTCGAGGAGGTGCAGGAGGCGCTCTGCCCACTCGAGCTTCCGCGCCTTCACTCCGTCCACGGCGGGGTCGTCGAGGTCCCAGCCGGGGAACGCCAGCCGCTCGGCGCCGCAGTGGTCCGCGAGGAAGGCAGCGCGGTCGCCGTCGGTGAAGCCGCCGTAGTTGCGGACGGCGTCGACGGGGGCCGCCTGCGTCGTGACGAGCGTGTGGGCGGCGTCGTAGCGGGGGAGCCACTCGTCGACGAGGGCGCCGTTGTCGCCGTGGGCGTGGGCGACGACGACCGCGCCGCGCTCGGTCCGGGCGAGTCCGCTTCCGGGGTTCTTGTCCAGGTCGGTCACCATCGCGTCGACCGTCACACCCAGGGACGCGAGCCGGTCGGTGGCGGTCGAGGCGGCGAACACGCGGTCGGCGTCGCGGGCGAGGCCGGCGTCGGCCTCCAGGGACGGCCCCGCCCCGGCGACGGCGACGGTCTCGCCCGCGCAGTCCAGGCGGTCGAGGTCGAACGGCTCGGCGTGTGCGGCGGCCCGGTCGCGGACGGCCTCGTCGGCGGCGCGGTCGAACCCGAAGTCCGCGAGGATCGCCTCGTAGACCGGCTCCCAGTCGTCGAAGTCCATCGGTGTCACTCGGGGATCGGCGTCGCTCAGCAATACGGGATCGGGCCGGGAGCGCACCAGAGTACCCCTACCCGCGGTGCCCTTCCGGCTTCCGACCTGGGGTTGCGACGGATCGGGTATAAGTTTTCTTACTCCGTCGGACGCGCGACCGACGCCAGGGCGGCGTCCAAGGCCTCGGAGACGCCGCTCGCGGCGTCTGCGGTCGCGGCGACCCCGCGGACGGTCCCCACCAGCAGCGCCGTCGCGGCCCCCTCGGCGGCGACGACCCGCGCCGGCGACTCGACGGTCGCCGCCCGGAGCGCGCCCAGTTCCTCGGCGTCGAGCCCGTCGAACTCGTACGCCCGGGCGACGGCGTCGGCCGCCGCCGCCGGGTCGCCGCCGACGCGGTCGGCGTGCCGGCGGGCCTCGCCGGTCGTCGTCACGTCGAGTTCCTCGACGGACACCTCGCCCGAGGTCCGAACCCGGTCGCGGGCGAACTCCGCGCCGATGAGCGCGGCGTCGCGCGTCTCGGCCACGTCGTGCGTGCGGACGATGTGGGCCCCCCGCTCGACGGCCATCGAGGTGGCCGCCAGCGAGACGGGCAGCGCCCCCTCGGTGTCGCGACCGGCGACGCTCCGGAGGAAGTTCTTGCGGTTGATCGACACGAGGATCGGGCGGCCGTAGCCGCGGAACTCCCGGAGGCGGTGGAACGTCTCGCGGTCGTCCGCGAGGGTCTTCTCCTCGGACCAGCCCCCGAAGGCCGGGTCGACGATGGTCTTGTCCGTGAAGCCGTTGAGCGAGAGCGCCTCGTAGATGTCGTCGACGTCCTCGACGGCGCCCGGCCGCTCCAGGTCCGGCGGGGAGGCCATCTTCGCGACCGCGACGTCGTGGTCCTCGCAGACGCGGGGCATCTCCGGGTCCGCGAACCCGCAGATGTCGTTGACCATGTCGAAGCCGCGGTTCAGGGCCGCCTCGGCGACCTCGTGGTAGCGCGTCTCGATCGAGAAGACGGCGTCGCCGGAGACGCTCTCGATCGTCTCGACGGCGGTGTCGAGCCGCTCCAGCTCCTGCTCGGCCGACAGCACCTCGAACCGCTTGTTCGCCGACTCGAGCCCCACGTCGACGATGTCGGCGCCCTCGCCGATCAGCTCCTCGTCGACGTACCGCGCAGCCTCGCCGGGGTCGTCGTACACGCTGGGGTCGTACGGGGACTCCTTCGAGACGTTCAACACGCCCATGATCCGGGGCGGGTGGTCGTCGCCGATGCGGAGCCCCGCGGCGTCGACAGTTCGCATGGACCGTGACAGGGGAGGCTCGCGTTTCGGTGTTGTGATCCCGGCGGGCGACGAACGCGTGCCCGCCGCCCCACGTGCCGCCGGCGGGCGGCGAACGCGCCGTTTATCCCCGACGCGCGGCTAGCGCCGGCAAATGGGTAAGGTGAGCATCGGCCTGCGCGGCTGGCGCTTCGACGAGGACGACGTCTTCACCGACGCCGGCGGGTGGAAGCCCTTAGAGGAGATCCCGAAGGAGCCCCGCCACCGGCTCGTCCGCCTGCAGGTCGTGATGAACAAGCCGTGCGACGCCTGCTACCTGATCCACGGCGAGGAGAACAAGCGACAGTGCAGGGTCGCGAGCATCGTGTACGGCGAGCCGCTGGACGAGGTGCTGCTGTGTGACGAGCACGAGGCGGACTTCCTGTACTGGTTCCGCGAGCGCGGCGGCGCCAGCATCGCCGGCGAGGAGACGTTCCGAGACGCCTTCCACGAGTGGTTCGACGACGGCGGCCGCGCCCCCGACGGCTACGGCGGCATGGACCACGTCGAGGAGGCGCCGGAGGACCTCCCCGACCTGCGCGACCCCGAGGACCTGTACGAGGACGAGGACCTGCTCGCCGACGAGCGTCCCGACTTCGACGGGGACGGGACGGTCGGCGACGACGACGACGGGGACGACGCCGAGGACGACTTCGATCTCGACCTGGACCGGGAGTACCCGACATGAGCGACGACGCGGACACGAACGGGGCCGCCGCCGGCGACCACGCGGACCGCGAGTTCGCCGTCGTCGTCGTCGAGCCGGAGACGCCCGGGAACGTCGGCACCATCGCCCGGGCGATGAAGAACTTCGGCCTCACGGACCTGAAGCTCGTGGACCCGCCGGATCTGGACCCCGACGGCGAGGCGTACGGCTTCGCCGGCCACGCCCGCGAGGACGTGCTCCCGAACGCCGACACGGTGACGCTCGACGAGGTCGTCGAGAACTACCACACGGTCGGCACCACCGCCATCACCGGCGAGGACGCCCGCCGGCACGTCCGCTTCCCCTTCAAGACGCCCGCGGAGCTCCGGGAGTCGCTGGCGGCCGTCGACACCGACACGGCGCTGGTGTTCGGGCGCGAGGGCACCGGCCTGAACAACGCGGAGCTGGAGCGGCTGGACGAGCTGGTCTCGATCCCCGCCAACCCGGACTACCCGGTCCTGAACCTCGGACAGGCGGCGACGGTGACGCTGTACGAGCTCCGCTCGCTGTTCCTCGACGGGTACCAGCTCCCCGACGTGGAGCACGAGCGCGCCGACGAGACGGAGATCGAGCGCTTCTACGAGCAGTTCGGGGCGTTCCTCGGGCAGGCGGAGTCGCGCGATCACAAGCGCGAGCGCAGCGAGCGCCTGATCCGCCGGCTCGTGGGCCGGGCGCACCCGACGAGCAAGGAGGTGACGACGCTGACCGGCGTGTTCCGCCGCGCGACCGACCTCATGGAGCGGGCCGACCACGCCGCGCGCGAGCGGACCGGCGACCGGTAACCGGGAGCTACATCGCTTCGCCGGTCGGGATCCGTCGCGACGGTACGCGGCGACGCGCCAGTTGTCACAGCCACGGAGGGCGACGGCGGGCCGGCGCGGGAGCACACGAAATCCGGTGTGTGTCCGCCGCACGCCCGAGGGGGGAAGCGTCGCCGCCGCGGCCGGTTCGACCGGCGGTAGTCGCCGCGTACCGGCGCGACGGCGTCCCGCCGGCGCCTCGTCGCGCGTAAACTCACGTGAACGGTCGACGCCCATATATCCGGGTCGCTCCGACACCCGATCGCCCCTACCCGGGTGTGCCACCGCACGCCCTCACGGCCGCGGCGCGGGGGGATCGGGCCGTCACGCCGCGTTTCCGTTCGCCGCGGCCTCGTTCTTCGTTCCGCGGAGCGGCCGCGCCGGCCTCCTCGGCGGGCGGCGACCTGTCTGCCGGCCCGCCTCCGATCCGGACGCGTTTTGGGCCCGGACGGAGTAGCGGGCGGCAATGGACGACGACCTCAGGGAGCGCGTGCGAGCGGAGGCGGAGAAGCACGCCCTCTACAACGCCCTGAAGCACGGCTCCGACCCCGACGTGGGCGCGATCATGGGCCCGCTGATGGGGGAGAACCCCGACTTCAGACCCCACGGCGACGAGATCCCGGGCGTCGTCGCGCCCGTCGCCGCCGAGGTGAGCGACCTCGACGACGACGAGCGCCGCGAACGCTTGCTGGACCTCTCGCCCGACCTCGTCGAGGAGTTGGAGGCCGAGGACGAGGGCGACGAGCAGGTGCTCCCGGACCTCCCGAACGCCGACGAGTACGACGAGATCCGGATGCGTCTGGCCCCGAACCCGAACGGCCCGTGGCACCTCGGCTCCGCCCGGATGCCGGCGGTCATCGGGACGTACAAGGAGCTGTACGACGGCTGGATGCTCTGCCGGTTCGACGACACCGACCCCGAGACGAAGCGGCCCGACCTCGACGCCTACGACGAGATCCTCGACGCCATCGACTACCTCGGCTTCGAGCCCGACGAGGTGCTGAAGGCGAGCGACCGCGTCGAGACGTACTACGACCACGCGCGGGAGCTTATCGGGAAGGGCGGGGCCTACACCTGCTCGTGCCCGGCCGAGCACTTCCGCGGGCTGAAGGCCGACGGGGAGCCCTGCGAGCATCGCGACAAGGACGTCGAGACCGTCCGCGAGGAGTTCGAGGCGATGGTCGACGGCGAGTACTCGGACGGCGAGATGGTGTTGCGCGTCAAGACCGACATCGAGCACAAGAACCCCGCGCTGCGTGACTTCGTGGCGTTCCGGATGGTCGACACGCCCCACCCCCGCGAGGAGGCCGCCGACTACCGCGCCTGGCCGATGCTCGACTTCCAGTCGGGGATCGACGACCACCTCACGGGCGTCACGCACATCGTCCGGGGGATCGACCTCCAGGACTCCGCCAAGCGCCAGCGGTTCGTCTACGACTACTTCGGCTGGGAGTACCCCGAGGTCGTCCACTGGGGTCACGTCCAGATCGACGCCTACGACGTGCCGATGTCCACCTCGACGATCAAGGAGAAGGTCGAGTCCGGCGAGCTGACGGGGTGGGACGACCCCCGCGCGCCCACCATCGCGTCGGTCCGCCGCCGCGGCATCCGCGGCGAGGCCATCGTCGACGCGATGGTCGACCTCGGCGTCTCCACCAGCAACGTCGACCTCGCGATGTCGAGCATCTACGCGAACAACCGGGACCTGATCGACGACGACACCGACCGCCGGTTCCTCGTCCGCGACGCCGCCGAGTCCGATGCCGAGGGGCGCGAGGGCCTCCCGTCCGGGCCGGCCGAGAAGTTCACCCTCGCCGGCGACGCGCCCGGGGCGGGCCACCCGCCGCTGCACCCCGACCACGATGGGCGCGGCGACCGCGACGTGCCCGCGAGCGAGGCCGTCCTCCTGGAGGCCGACGACGCGCCCGCCGACGGCGAGCGCGTCTGGCTCAAGGGCTTCGGCTGCTTCCGACGCGACGGCGACGACCTGGTCTGGTCGGGCACGGACATCAGCGACGTCCGCGAGGAGGGCGTCCCCGTGGTCCACTGGGTCGGCGCCGGCGACGACGAGCACGTCCGCGTCCGCCTGCGGACGATGGACGGGGACGTGGTCGGTCACGCCGAACCGGGGTACGCCGACTACGCGTCCGACGACCTCGTGCAGTTCGAGCGCGTCGGGTTCGCCCGCTTCGACGCGGCGCCGGGGGACGGCGCCGACGAGGCGGAGCCCGGCGAGTACCTCGCCTTCTACGCCCACCCGTAGGGCGATCGGGGCCGTCCCGGGCCCGGCGCCGTCGCCGTGCTTCGTTCCCCGCCCACACTACCGCCAACGGTAGCTCTTTCCGGGGACGTACGTGATCGATGGTCATGGTAGACAGGATCGCGGACGGCGAGGTGGCGCGCAACTACGTCGGCGGCGAGTGGCGCGAGGCGACCGGCGACGAGTCCGGCGACGTGGTGAACCCGGCGACGGGGGAACGGGTCGGCACGGTGCCGTTCTCGTCGGCCGACGACGAGGACGAGGCGGTCGCGCTCGCCAACGAGGCGTTCGCGGAGTGGTCGAGCACCGCCGTGGAGGAGCGCATCCAGCCGCTGTTCCGGCTGAAGTCGCTGCTGGAGGAGCACCAGGAGTCGCTGGCGGAGGTGCTCGTCACCGAGCACGGCAAGACCAAGCGGGAGGCGATGGGCGAGATCCGCCGGGGGATCGAGAACGTCGAGGTCGCCTGCGGCGTCCCCTCGACGATGCAGGCGGGCCACCTCCCGCACGCGGCGCCCGACATCGACGAGACCGCCGTCCGCCAGCCGCTGGGGACGGTGGTGGCGGTGACGCCGTTCAACTTCCCGGCGATGATCCCGCTGTGGTTCCTCCCGTACGCGGTGGCGACGGGCAACACGTTCGTCCTGAAGCCCAGCGAGCGCGACCCGTTCACGCCGAACCGGATCGCCGAACTGGTCGACGAGGCGGGCTTCCCCGACGGCGTCGTCAACGTCGTCCACGGCGGCCCGGACACCGTGAACCGGCTGATCACCCACGACGGGGTCGAGGCCGTCTCCTTCGTCGGGTCGACGCCCATCGCCGAGCACGTCTACGAGACGGCCGCCGGCGCGGGCAAGCGCGTGCAGGCGCAGGGCGGCGCGAAGAACCACGTCGTCGTCTCGGCGAACGCGGACCTCGCGTACGCCGCCGAGAAGACCTGCTCGTCGGCGTTCGCCAACGCCGGCCAGCGCTGTCTCGCCAACCCCGTCGCCGTCGTCGAGGACGCGGTGTACGACGAGTTCGTCGACCGCCTCGTCGCCGAGGCGGAGGCGATGGAGGTCGGTCCCGGCCTCGATGAGGGGACCGACATGGGCCCGCTCGTGTCGGGACCGCACCGCGACTCGGTGCTGGAGTACGTCGAGGCCGGCGTCGAGGAGGGCGCGGAGGTGCTGCTCGACGGCCGCGAGCGCGACGTGCCCGAGGAGGGGTACCACCTCGGCCCGACGGTCTTCGGCGACGTGGACCCCGACGCGAGCGTGGCGCGCGAGGAGATCTTCGGGCCGGTGCTGGCGCTGCTGCGCGCCGAGGACTTCGACGACGCGCTCTCGCTGGTGAACCGCTCGCGGTACGGCAACGCCGCCTCGCTGTTCACCCGCGACGGCGGCGAGGCCCGGCGCTTCCGCCTGGAGGTCGACGCCGGCAACGTGGGCGTCAACGTCGGGACGGCCGCGCCGATGGCGTTCTTCCACTTCGGCGGCGACAAGGACTCGTTCTTCGGCGACCTGCACGCCCAGGGCGACGACGCGGTGCGGTTCTACACCGACGAGACGGTGTACATCGAGCGCTGGCCCGACGCCTGAGCCGGGACGAGACTGCCGCCGCCGCCCCGCCGCTCCCTCGGGGACGCCGCCGGGTTCGGTGCCGAACGGTTTACGGTGCTGGCCGCGTCCACTCCGGCAATGACCGAGGACGGGGACCAGCCCCGGGGGAAGACGGCGTCGCCGGGGAGCAACGTGAACGCCGTGCTCGACCCGGCCCTCCTGAACCGGATGACCGACGGGTTCCACGCGTACGACGACGAGTGGAACACGACCTACCTCAACGAGCGGGCCCGTCGGATCGTCTCCGAGGCGGCCGGCGAGGACCTCGCGACCGAGGACATCGTCGGGCGGAACATCTGGGAGGTGGTGCCGGAGGCCGTCGGGACCGACATCTACGAGCGCTACCACGAGGCCGTCGAGACCCAGGAGCCGCTGGAGTTCGAGACCTACTACGAGCCGCTTGGGCTGTGGCTCGAGGTCCGCGCGTTCCCCTCGGATTCGGGGCTGTCGGTGCTGTACCGGGACATGACCGACGAGAAGCGACGGATGCGGGAGTTGCGGGAGCGCGAGGAGACCCTGCACGCGATCACCGAGGCGATCGCCGACACCGACTGCTCCTTCGAGGAGCGCGTCTCCCGGCTCCTCGAGATCGGCGCCGGGATGCTGGACACCGAGTACGGCACGCTCTCGCGGATCCGCGACGACCGGTACGTCTTCGAGGTGGTGTACGCCCCCGACGACAGCGTCGCCGCCGGCGACGAGGTCGACCTGTCGGCGACCAACTGCGAGCGGGTCGTCGTCACCGAGGAGTCGCTCGCGCTCAGCGACGTGGGCGAGGACCCGGACCTCTCCGAGCGGGCCGGGTACACCGACTGGGGGGTCTCCTGTTACCTCGGCGCGCCGGTCCGGGTGAACGGGTCGGTGTACGGGACGTTCTGCTTCTACGACCGCGAACCCCGAACCGAGCCGTTCGCGGACTGGCAGGTGACGATCGTCGAGCTGATGGCCGAGTGGGTGTCCTCGGCGCTGGAGCGGCAGGTCGTCGAGGAGGACCTCCGCCGGCAGAACGACCGCCTGGAGGAGTTCGCGGCGATCGTGAGCCACGACCTCCGCAACCCGCTGGCGGTCGCGAAGGGGCAGACCGAACTGGCCGCCGCCGAGCACGACAGCGAGCACCTGGAGAAGGCGGCCCGCGCCCACGAGCGGATGGACCGGATCATCTCCGACGTGCTGACGATGGCCCGGTCGGGGGGCGCCGTCGAGGATCCGGAGCCGGTCGACCTGTCGACGGCGGCCCCCGAGGCGTGGGCGACCGTCGACACCGCCGAGGCGACGCTAGACGCGTCGGACGCGCCGACGGTCACGGCCGACGAGAGCCGCCTGCTCCAGTTGCTGGAGAACCTCTTCCGCAACGCGGTCGAACACGGCGGCGCGGACGTGCACGTCGTCGTTGAGCCGATCCCGGGCGGGTTCGCCGTCGCCGACGACGGGCCGGGGATACCGCCCGAGGACCGCGAGGAGGCGTTCGAGCACGGCTTCTCCACCCGCGAGGACGGCACCGGGTTCGGGCTGAGCATCGTCCGGACCATCGCCGAGGCGCACGGCTGGTCGGTGTCGCTGACGGAGTCCGAGTCCGGCGGGGCGCGCTTCGAGTTCGTCGACGCCGACTGACCGGCCCGCCGGCGGACCGTCGCCGTCGACCCGGACGCCGATGTCGCCGTCCGTTCCGTCCGTGTCGGCCGTTCACACGGTCGTGACGCCGGCTCACGTCCGTCGGTCCTTTCGTGATGTTTAAGTACGGCCTCCGAGTTACACCGAACGCAGACACTGCAGGGGCGGCGGGCCCCGAGTCCGGAGCCGCGGCGGCTCGCGAGGCGACGATACAGCACGCAGGGTGTTGCGGTAGCCAAGCCTGGCCCAAGGCGCTGGGTTGCTAACTCAGTGGCGCAAGCCTCCGGGGTTCGAATCCCCGCCGCAACGCTGACCACACAGACAAGACATGAGTGCAGAAGAACCAGAGAACGCGCCCGACGCGGAGGAGGACGACGAGGACCTCCAGTACTTCGTCCGGATCGGTCAGACCGACCTTGACGGGACGAAGACCGTCGAGCGCAGCCTCAGCGACATGAAAGGCATCGGCCAGCGCACGGCGCGCCTGGTGGCCGAGGAGGCCGGCGTGGACCGAACCGCCACGTTCGGCCGCCTCGACCAGGACGACATCGACGCCGTCGTCGACGTCGTCCAGAACTTCTCCGACCACGTGCCCGACTGGATGGTCAACCGGCAGAAGGACTTCTTCACCGGCGAGACCACCCACGTCGTCGGCTCGGACGTCAACGAGAAGCGCCGCCACGACATCAACCGGATGAAGATGATCGACTCCTACAAGGGCATCCGCCACAAGCGGGGCCAGAAGGTCCGCGGACAGCGGACCAAGTCCACGGGCCGCACCGAGGGCACCATCGGGGTCAACGTCGAGGAGATCCGCGAGGAGCAGGCCGAGGAGGAAGCGGCCGAGGGTGAGGGCGAATGAGCACCGGAACCTCAACCAAGCGCTACGAGACGCCGAACCACCCGTACCAGGGCGAGCGCATCGACGAGGAGTCCGACCTCGTCTCCCGCTACGGCCTGAAGAACAAGGAGGAGCTGTGGCGCGCGCAGTCGGAGCTGCGCCGCTACCGCCGCGAGGCGCGGAGCCTCATCGGCGAGGCGCAGGGCGACGTCGAGGCGGCCAACGAGGCCGGCGCCGACTTCGTCGCGCGCCTCAAGCGCCTCGGCGTCCTCGACGACGCCGACGCGATCACGGACGTGCTGTCGCTGGACGTGACCGACGTGCTGGAGCGCCGGCTCCAGACGGTCGCCTACCGGAACGGCGTCGGCAACTCGACGAAGCAGGCGCGGCAGTTCATCCTCCACGGCCACGTGGTCGTCGGGGACGCCCGCGTCACCCGTCCGTCCTACAAGGTCGAGACCGCGGAGGAGGACCTCGTCGACTTCGACGAGATCTCCCCGCTCGCGGACGAACTCCACCCCGAACGCGCGGAGGGTCAAGAATGAGTGAATCCGAGTCCGGCGAGGGCCGCTGGGCCATCGCCAACGTGTTCGCGTCGTTCAACAACACCCTCATCACGGTGACCGACATCACCGGGGCCGAGACGCTGATCAAGTCCTCGGGCGGCGCCGTGGTGAAGCAGAACCGCGACGAGGCGTCGCCGTACGCCGCCATGCAGATGGCGGAGGGCGTCGCCGAGGAGCTCAAAGCGCAGGGCATCGAGGGCGTCCACGTCCGCATCCGCGGACCCGGCGGCAACGCCCAGAAGTCGCCCGGGCCGGGCGCGCAGCCGACGATCCGCGCGCTCGCCCGCGCCGGGATCGAGATCGGTCGCATCGAGGACGTGACCCCGATCCCGCACGACGGGACCCGAGCGCCGAAGAAGAACCGCCTGTAACCCATGGCGGACGACTTCGACGTCGAGGTAGTCACGAGCGACGATCGGTCGGCGCGGCTGCTCGTCCGTGGGCTCACGCCCGCGGTCGCCAACGGCCTGCGCCGGACGATCCTCTCGGAAGTGCCGACGTTCTCGATCGACGAGGTGCGGTTCGTCGAGAACTCCTCGGTCATGTTCGACGAGATGGTCGGGCTCCGCCTGGGGCTCGTCCCCCTGACGACGCCGCTCGACGACTACGAGGTCGGCGACACCGTCACCCTCGCGCTCGACGTCGAGGGGCCGGCGACGGCGTATTCGGGCGACATCGAGACGTCCGACGACCTCGTCCGGCCCGCCGACGAGAACGTCCCCATCATCGAACTGAAGGAGGGACAGCGGCTGGAGTTCGAGGCCGACGCGGTGCTCGACACCGGCAAGGAGCACGCGAAACACCAGGGCGGCGTGGCCGTCGGCTACCGCCACCTGCAGCGCGTCTCCGTCGTCGGCGACGCCGACGAGTTCGACGAGGAGGAGCCGAACATCCTCCGCGGCGTCATCGAGACCGAGGACGGCGAGCTGGTCCACACGGACGAGTTCGGCGCCGACCTCACGAACCGCTACCCCGGCAAGGAGCTTCAGATCGAGGACGTGCCCGGCGCGTTCGTCTTCCACATCGAGACGGACGGGTCGATGAGCGTCGAGGAACTCACCCTCCGGGCGGTCGAGTCGCTGCGTGACCGCGCGGACGAACTGGCAGAGAAAGTCGCAGTCTGATCCACAGATGTCGTCCCACCACACCCCCCGAACGTCCGCCCCCGCGTCGGGTCCGACCGGCCAGCGGACCCGCCGTCACCGTCCCGCACGGACGGGGTGGACCGAAGGGGTTATCCGGTGGGACGGCAAACGACGGGACGCGAGCAGGGGTAGCCCAGTCTGGCCAACGGCGCAGCGTTCAGGGCGCTGTCCTGTAGAGGTTCGCAGGTTCAAATCCTGCCCCCTGCACTCCCGTTCTTCCGAACCGATCCGGTCGCGGCCGGACCCGCGCGGGGCTCACACCGGGTGTGTCCCGCGGGCCCGGCCCGCGACCGACCCGACAACTCCCACTCAGGAGGTAATCGTATGAGTAGTAGCAAGAGTAATCCGAGACTTCAGAACCTCATCGCCGAACTGAAGTCGGTCGCGCGCTCGTCCGATGCCAGCGTCTGGCAGGACGTCGCCGACCGGCTCGAAAAGCCGCGGCGCACGCACGCGGAGGTCAACCTCGGCCGCATCGAGCGGTACGCGAACGAGGACGAGACCGTCGTCGTGCCGGGCAAGGTGCTCGGCTCGGGCGTGCTCCGTAAGGACGTCACCGTCGCCGCCGTCGACTTCTCCGGCACCGCCGAGACGAAGATCGACCAGGCCGGCGAGGCCGTCCGGCTGGAGGAAGCGCTGTCGAACAACCCCGAAGGGACGAACGTCCGGGTGATCCGATGAGTCTCGCCGAGTTCGAGGCCGACACGGTCGTCGACGCGCGCGACGCCATCATGGGTCGCGTCGCGTCCAAGGTCGCACAGCGCGCGCTCGACGGCGAGCGCGTCGCCATCGTGAACGCCGAGCGCGCCGTCATCACGGGGAACCCGGAGTTCACCGTCGAGAAGTACCGCACCCGCGCGAACCTCGGCTCCGACTCGGGGCCGTACTACCCGAAGCGGCCGGACCGCATCTTCAAGCGGTCCGTCCGCGGGATGCTGCCGTACAAGACCACGAAGGGTCGCGAGGCGTTCGAGAACGTCCGCGTGTACGTCGGCAACCCGTTCGAGTCGGAGACGTCCTCGCCCGACGAGGACGCGCCGGAGCCGGAGGTGCTCGAGGGCACCTCCCTCGACCGCCTGTCGAACATCAACTTCACCACCCTCGGGAAGGTCTCCGAGGACCTGGGGGCCAACGTCACATGGTAACGAACACGTCCGGAAAGAAGAAGACCGCCGTCGCCCGCGCCACCGTCACGGACGGCGAGGGGCGAGTGCGCATCGACTCCCAGCCCGTCGAGCTGGTCGAACCGGAGACCGCCCGCCTGAAGATGCTGGAGCCGTTCCGCGTCGCCGGCGAGGACCTCCGCTCGGAGGTAGACGTCGACGTGACCGTCAACGGCGGCGGCTTCGCCGGCCAGGCGGACGCGGTCCGCACGGCCATCGCGCGCGGCCTGGTGCAGCACCGAAACGACGCGGAGCTGCGCGACGCGTTCATGGAGTTCGACCGCTCCCTGCTGGTGAACGACTCCCGGCAGAGCGAACCGAAGAAGTGGGGCGGGCCCGGCGCGCGCGCCCGCTACCAGAAGTCGTACCGCTGAGGTGGTCCGCCCATGATGATCCCCGTCCGGTGTTTCACCTGCGGCAACGTCGTCGGCGAACACTGGGAGGAGTTCAAGGCCCGCGCCCGCGAGGGCGACGAGGACCCCGCGGCGGTCCTCGACGAGCTGGGCGTCGAGCGGCACTGCTGCCGGCGGATGCTGGTCAGCCACACTGACCTGGTGGACGTCGTCTCCCCCTACCAATGAGCACGAACCTGGAGTACAACCGGTACGAGAAGGCCCGAATCCTCGGCGCGCGAGCGCTGCAACTGGCGTACGGCGCGCCGGTGCTGATCGACTCCGACCAGTCGGAGCCCATCCTCATCGCGGCCGAGGAGTACGACGCCGGCGTCCTGCCGTTCACCGTCAGGCGGGAGGGCACGTAGATGACGCGCATCGAGTCGGTGTCGCTGCGTCGCGTGCTCGACTCCCGGGGCAACCCGACCGTCGAGGCGGACGTGCTCACCCAGTCGGGCGGCTTCGGCCGCGCGGCGGCGCCATCCGGGGCGTCGACGGGGGAGTACGAGGCGATCGAGCTCCCGCCGATGGAGGCCATCGCGGCGGCCCGCGAGCACGCGGTGCCGCGGCTCGTCGGCGAGGTCCACGCGGGCAACCAGCGCGACGTGGACGCGACGCTGCGGGCCGCCGACGGCACCGGGGACTTCTCGGAGATCGGCGCCAACAGCGCCGTCGCCATCAGCATGGCGGCCGCGAAGGCCGGCGCAGACGTGCTGGGCGCGCCGCTGTTCCAGCACCTCGGCGGCACCTTCCGCGACGCCGACCGGTCGTTCCCGGTCCCGCTGGGCAACGTCGTCGGCGGCGGCGAGCACGCCGCCGAGGCGACCCACATCCAGGAGTTCCTCGCGGCGCCCGTGGGCGCGCCGTCGGTGGCGGAGGCGGTCTTCGCCAACGCCGACGTGCACGCCGAGGTGGCCGAGATCCTCGGAGAGCGCGGGATCGCGGCCGCGAAGGGCGACGAGGGCGCCTGGGCGCCCGCCGTCTCCGACGCCGAGGCGTTCGAGATCGTCGACGAGGCGGCCGACCGCGTCGCGGACGCGCTCGGCTTCGAGATCCGGTTCGGCCTCGACGTGGCCGCCTCGGAGCTGTACGACGCCGACGCCGGCGTCTACCGCTACGGCGACGACGAGCGCACGCCCGACGAGCAGATCGACTACGTCGCCGGCCTCGTCGACGAGTACGACCTCGCGTACGTCGAGGACCCGCTCGACGAGGACGACTACGACGGCTTCGCCGAACTGACGGCGCGCGTGGGCGACCGCACGCTGATCTGCGGCGACGACCTGTTCGTCACCAACGTCGAGCGGCTGGAGCGGGGGATCGAGGAGGGCGCGGCCAACAGCATCCTGATCAAGCCGAACCAGATCGGGACGCTCTCGGACGCCTTCGACGCCGTGGAGCTGGCCCACCGCAACGGGCTGGACGCGGTCGTCTCCCACCGCTCGGGCGAGACCGAGGACGCGACCATCGCACACCTCGCCGTCGCGACCGACGCCCCGTTCATCAAGACGGGGACCGTCGGCGGCGAGCGCACCGCCAAGCTGAACGAACTCATCCGCATCGCGGAGGAGGCAGTATGAGCGAAAGCGAGAACGACGCAGACACCGAAGCGGCGGCCGACGCCGAGGAGGAGGTCACCGAGACCGAGCCCGCGGCCGACGAGTCGCCCGACGAGACCGAGGCACAGACGGAGACCGAGGAGGCGGCCGCCGCGGCCGCCGCGGACGAGGAGGAGGAGGCGGCCGGTCCGCGCTTCGACGAGGACGTCATGCCGGACGACGAGGCCGACCTGCTCATCCCCGTCGAGGACTACCTCTCGGCGGGCGTCCACATCGGGACCCAGCAGAAGACGAAGGACATGGAGCGGTTCATCCACCGCGTCCGCGACGACGGCCTGTACGTGCTCGACGTGAGCGAGACGGACGGCCGAATCCGGACGGCGGCGTCGTTCCTGGCGAACTACGACCCCGAGCAGGTGCTCGTCACCTCCTCGCGCCAGTACGGCCGCTACCCCGCCGAGAAGTTCGCCGACGCCATCGGCGCGCGCGCCCGCACCGGGCGCTTCATCCCGGGGACGCTGACGAACCCCGAGTACGCCGGCTACATCGAGCCGGACGTCGTGGTCGTCACCGACCCCATCGGCGACGCGCAGGCGGTCAAGGAGGCCATCACGGTCGGCATCCCGGTCATCGCCATGTGCGACTCGAACAACCAGCTCAGCAACGTCGACCTCGTCATCCCGACGAACAACAAGGGTCGCCGCGCCCTGTCGGTCGTCTACTGGCTGCTGGCCAACGAGACGCTCGACCGCCGCGGCGCCGAGCCCGGCTACGCCCTCGAGGACTTCGAGGCCGAACTGTAAGCCGGCGGCTACCTTCGATTACTCCTTCGATCCCACGTCGCCAGCGGACGCGCCGGCGGTCGCCGCGGTACCGGTCCGTCGGGGAGGCCCGCCCGTGCCGTCCGCGTCACTCCGGAAGCAGCGCCTCCGCTTCCTCGAGCGTGGCCGCCCGGCGGTCGGCGCCGCCGACCGCCCGGCCCTCGCCGACGCGCACGACCGTCGAGGCGCCGGCGACCCGCAGGAACGTCTCCCACTCGCCGAGCACGGCGAGGGCGTTGCCGTGAGCGGCGAACTCCCGGACGTCGACGACGACCCCGAACCGCTCGTCGCACTCCTCGGCGCGGTGGCGCGCCCGGGCCATCGCCGCGACGACGGCCGGCCCGTCGAACTCCCCCGAGAGTTCGACCAGCAGCCGCGACCCGTCGGGGCTGCGGTCGACGCGCGGGGAGGGGTCGGGCGATGTCGTCGAACTCATGACACACGATACCACGGTTGTTCACATAATTCCGTCGCCGAAAGTATCGAAATGGATAATCGGACTGCGGCCGACGGACCTCGAACGGAGCGAGCGTCGGGCCGGAGGCCGGCCCCCGCGTGTCCGTGCCGCGCGTGTGTCGAACGCGGGCGCCGAGCGAACGCGGCACGGTCGTCACGACGGTGCGCCCTCTTTCCCCCGCTCGACGGCCCGGGTGAGTGATGCGGACGAGGCCGCGCGGGTCGGCGCGTCCTCCGGCATCACGGTCCGCAACGGGAAACGGAGTTGAATAAAGGTGACGGTCACCGAACGCATCGGCCGCGCCCGCCGCGGAGAGTCGCAAAGGCTGTTAGGGGTGCGGCGATGGCTTCGAGTATGACCACCTGTAGCGCGCCGGGGAAGGTGTACCTCTTCGGCGAGCACGCGGTCGTCTACGGCGAGCCGGCGGTGCCGTGCGCGGTGGAGCGCCGCGCCAGGGTGACCGTCGAGCCGCGCGAGGACGGGCGGGTCCGCGTCGACGCGGCGGACCTCTCGCTGGACGGCTTCACCGTGACCTGGGGCGGCGACGTGGACGACCGCCCGGACATCGACGTGCCGGCCTCGCTCGTCGAGGCGGCGATGGAGTACATCGACGCGGCGGTCGCGCAGGCGCGCGACGCGGCGGACGCCCCCGACGCGGGCTTCGACATCACCGTCGAGTCGGACATCCCGCTGGGCGCGGGGCTCGGCTCGTCCGCGGCGGTCGTCGTCGCCGGCATCGACGCGGCGACGCGGGCGCTGGGCGAGCCGATCGACCCCGAGGAGGTCGCCCGTCGCGCCTTCCGCGCCGAGTACGAGGTGCAGGACGGACAGGCCTCGCGGGCCGACACCTTCTGCTCTGCGATGGGCGGGGCCGTCCGCGTCGAGGGCGACGACACCCGCACGGTCGACGCGCCGCCGCTCCCGTTCGTGATCGGCTACGACGGCGGGGCCGGCGACACCGGCGAGCTGGTCGCGGGGGTGCGCGCCCTCCGGGAGGAACACGACTTCGCCGCCGACACCGTCGCGACGGTCGGCGATCTCACCCGCGCGGGCGAGCGCCTGCTGGCCGACGCCGACCCCGACGGGGAGCCGGACGCCGACCTCCTGGCGGACCTGGGGGAGCTGATGGACTTCAACCACGGCCTGCTGTCGGCGCTGGGCGTCTCCTCGCGGTCGCTCGACGCGATGGTGTGGGCGGCCCGCGACGCCGGCGCCGCGGGCGCGAAGCTCACCGGCGCGGGCGGCGGCGGCTGCATCGTCGCGCTCGATCCCACCCCGGAGACGCGGCGGGCGCTGGAGTTCTCCGCCGAGTGCGAGCAGGCGTTCAGGGCGGAGCTGGCGACCGAGGGCGTCCGCGTGGAGGAGCCGTAGATGGTCGTCGTTCTGAAGCTCGGCGGCTCGGTGATCACCGAGAAGGACCGCCCCGAGACGCTGGACGGCGAGGCGCTCGCGGCGCTGGCGGACGCGATCGCGGCCGCCCTGGACGACGGTGCCGTCGAGGACCTCGCCGTCGTCCACGGCGGGGGCTCGTTCGGCCACCACCACGCCGCGGATCGGGGCGTGACGACCGAGGAGGGGATCCGCGACGCCGACGGCGTCATGGCCGTCCACGGGGCGATGAAGACGCTGAACCGGTTCGTGCTCTCGCGCCTGCACGCCCGGGACGTCCCCGCCCTGCCCGTTCACCCGCTGTCGGCGGCCGTCAGGGACGGGGACGGCGACCTCTCGCTGATGACCGAGCAGGTCGCGACGATGCTCTCGGAGGGGTTCGTCCCGGTCCTCCACGGCGACGGCGTCGTCCACGCCGGCGAGGGCGTCACCGTCGTCTCCGGCGACGAGCTCGTGACGGAGCTGGCGACCGCGCTCGACGCCGACCGCGTGGGGCTGTGCTCGACGGTGCCGGGCGTGCTCGACGGCGACGAGGTGATCCCCCGGATCGAGGCGTTCGAGGAGGTCGCGGACGTGCTCGGCGTCAGCGACGCGACGGACGTGACCGGCGGGATGGCCGCGAAGGTGCGGGAACTGCTCGCGCTCGGGTCGCCCGCGTACGTGTTCGGCCCCGACGCGGTCGAGGCGTTCCTCGCCGGCGAGGACGCCGGGACGCGGATCGGGTGACGCTGGCGCACCGGGTCGACGACCGAGGTCAGCCGAACCGCCGTCTGAGCGCCCCGCGGATCGGCTCCCGCTGGACGAGCAGGAACGCGAGGAGGATGCAGGCGAACCCCCAGACGGTGTGTTCGGCGAGGCGCTCCCCGAGCACGAGGAATCCGAACAGCGCCGCGAACGGGGGGATCGCGTACTCCAGCAGACCCGCCCGGATCGGGCCGAGGCGGTCGAGCAGGCGGAAGTACAGGAGGAACCCGCCCGCGCCCGGCACCACCGCGAGGTAGACGAGCCAGGCGACGCCCTCGCGCGTCGCCGTCACGCCCCAGGGCGCCTGCCCGAGCGCCGCGGCGGCGACGTGGAGCAGGAGCGCGCCCACGAGCGCCATCCACGCCTGCAGCGCCAGCGGCCCGAGCGTCGCGTCGTCCTCCCGTGTCGTCACCGCGCCGGCGACCCACGCGACCGCCGACGCGAACACGAAGACTGCCCCGAGGTTCGCGGAGAGGCCCCCGAGGTCCGGGTTCGCGATCAGGACGAGCCCGGCGAACCCGACGAGGACGCCCGCGGCGCCGACGGCGTCGAGGCGCTCCTCGGGTCGGAGCACCCGCGCCGCGACGGGCGTGAGCACCGGGATGAGGCCGAGGAGCGTGGCGGCGACGGCGCTCGCGACGTACTGCTGGCCGGTGAACAGTAGGGCGTGGTGGAGGCCGATGCTGAACGCGCCGCCCGTCAGGATCGGCGCGAGGTCGCCCCGGCCGGCGGGCCGGAGGCGGCCGTCGCCGGCGACGACCGCGACCGCGAACAGCGCCGCGGCGGCGATGTCGAAGCGGAGCGCCGCGAGCAACACGGGCGGGAACGTCGCCAGCGCGGCCTTCGTCGCGACGAAGGCGGTGCCCCACACTGCCGCGAGCGCGAGGAACCCGAGCGCGTCGCGGTTCACGGGCACGGGTGACACCCGTTGGGCCGGGTCGCCCGCGTCGCGGCCGTCGCCGCCCGAGCGCCGCCGATGCTCGCGGACCGCTCGCTCGCCGCGCTCCCGCTCACGGCGCTCCGGTCGCCCCCGCTCACAGTTCGAACCGGAGACCGTCGCGGGCCACCCGCACGTCGCCGTCGAAGTGCCGCCCCACCGACTCCAGCAGCTCGTCGTGTCGACCCTCGGTGTGCGGGTACAGGTGCGTCAGGTACACCCGGTCGACGTCGCGGCCGGCGAGCGCCTCGCCCAGCTGCGTCGGCGTCGGGTGGTTGTCCACGTCGACCTCGTCGGGGAACGAGCAGTCGTGCGCGAGCACCCGGGCGCCGTCGGCGAAGTTCGCCAGCCCGTCGAACGCCTCCGAGTCGCCCGAGAAGACGAAGTCGCCGCCGGCGGTGGGGTCGTCGCCGTCGCCGGCGTCGTCGGCCTCGCCAGCGTCGTCCTCGGTCCCGTTTTCGTCGCCGTCGCCGCCGCGGTCCGAGAACCGGTACGCGAGACACTGCTTCGAGTGACGGGTCTCGTACGCCTCGACCTCCAGGCCGGCCAGCGAGAACTCCGCGCCGGGGTGGACCTCGCGGACGCTCAGGTCCGCTCGGCCGTCGAGGTACTCGAACTCGCCGACCCCCAGCAGGTCGTCGAGCAGGGCCTTCGTCCCCGGCGGGCCGACGACGTGGAGGCGCTCCTCGCCGGCGAGCCAGCGCGCCTTGAGCAGGGCGAGCAGGTCCGAGACGTGGTCGAGGTGGTGGTGGGTCAGCAGGACGGTCGACACCGCCTCGTAGCCGGGGTCGGTCTGGGAGAGCCGATGGAGGACGCCGGCGCCGCAGTCGACCAGCAGCGGGCGGCGGTCGCCCGGCGCCGCCTCCACGAGCAGGCCGGTCTGGACGCGGTCGGCGACGGGCATCGCCGAGCCGGTCCCGAGGAACGTGACGCGCATGGGCGGTGGTCGGCGCGGCCGTCGGGAAGGGGTTGCGGTTCCGGGCGGGACAGGGGGACCCGCGGGGGCGACGAACGTCGCCGGCCGGGAGTCCCCGCTCCCCCCGACCACCTCGCCCCCCACAACCCACTTACCCGCGCGGCCCCTGTCGATCCCAATGACCGACGGTCGTGCCCTGCTGGCCGCGACCGACGCCGACTACGACTTCGACCCGGGAACCGTCGCCATCGAGGACGCGGACGTGCTCGACCGGCTGGAGCCCGCCGTCCGGGAGTGGTGGGTCGAGCAGTTCGGCGCGTACGTCCCCGGCAACGGCGGGTTCTTCACGCCGCCCCAGCGCGAGGCGATCCCGCTCATCGACGAGGGGGAGAACTGCCTGGTCGCGTCGCCGACCGGGTCGGGCAAGACGCTCTCGGCGTTCACGGCCATCCTCAACGACCTGTTCCGCCGCGAGCGGGAGGAGCCGGACGGCCTCGACAACGCGGTGTACTGCCTGTACGTGTCGCCGCTGAAGTCGCTCGCGAACGACATCACCCGCAACCTCGCGGAGCCGATCGACGGGATCGCGGAGCGGCTGGCCGAGCGCGGCCACGAGACCGAGGTCCGCCAGGCGATCCGCCACGGCGACACCCCGGACAGCGAGCGGCGGCGGATGCTCGACGAGACGCCGCACGTCCTGAACACCACGCCCGAGACGCTGGCGATCCTGCTCAACTCCCCCAAGTTCAGGGAGAAGCTCCGCGGCGTGGAGTACGTCGTGGTCGACGAGATCCACTCGCTGGCGGGCAACAAGCGCGGCACGCACCTGTCCGTCTCCCTGGAGCGACTCGAACGGCTCTGCGAGTCGTCGCCGACGCGGATCGGCTGCTCGGCCACCGTCGAGCCCCTGACCACGATGGCGGAGTTCCTTGCGGGGGGCGAACCGCGAGGCGGCGCGAACGGATCGAGCGGGGAGTCGCCCGTCGAAGACGGGTCAGGAGACGACGAGTCCGGCGAGTCCACCGCCGCGGAGTGGACGCCCCGCGACTGTCGGATCGTCGACACCCGGTTCGTCCGCGAGTTCGACCTCCGGTTGGAGTGTCCGACCGACGACCTGATCGACACGCCCGGCGAGGTGGTGAACGAGCGCTTCTACGACCGCCTCCACGAGCTGATCGACGGCCACGAGAACACGCTGGTGTTCACCAACACCCGCTCGGGCGCCGAGCGCGTGCTCACCAACCTCCGCGAGCGCTACGGCTACGACGATGCGAACTCCGGCTGTCACCACGGGTCGATGTCGAAGGAGCACCGCGAGTCCGTCGAGGAGGCCCTCAAGTCCGGCGACGTCGACGTGGTGACGACCTCCACCTCGCTGGAGCTGGGGATCGACATGCCCCACATCGACCTCGTGGTGCAGGTGGGCTCGCCGAAGTCGGTCGCCTCCCTCCTGCAGCGCGTCGGGCGGGCGGGCCACCGGCTCGGGCAGACGGTCGAGGGACGGGTGATCGCGCTCGACCGCGACGAGCTGGTGGAGTGTGCGACCATGCTCCGGAAGGCCGAGGAGGGGTTCGTCGACCGCGTGTTCGTCCCCGAGAACGCCCAGGACGTCGCCGCCCAGCACGTGTACGGGATGGCGATCGAGGGGCCGCGACGCGAGGCGGAGGTGCTCGATACCCTCCGGTCGGCGTACCCCTACCGCGCCTACTCGGATGCCGAGTGGGAGCAACTGATGCGGTACCTCACGGCGGACTACCCGGGAATGGAGGAGAAGAACGTGTACGCGAAGGTGTGGCGCGACACGAACGACGCCCCCGACGGCGAGCACCACTACGGGGACTTCGACGTGGGCGAGCCGCTGATCGGCAAGCGCGGTCGGATGGCCCGCGTCATCTACATGACGAACCTCGGCACCATCCCCGACTCGTTCACCATCGACGTGTTCGTCCGCGGGAGCGACGAGTGGGTCGGGCAACTGGACGAGGAGTACCTGGACACGCTGGAGCCGGGGGACGTGTTCCAGCTCGGCGGCTCGACGTACAGGTTCAGCTACCGGCGCGGGTCGAAGGTGTACGTCGACCCGTCGGGCCAGCGCCCGACGGTGCCCTCGTGGTTCTCCGAGCGCCTCCCCCTCAGCTACGACCTCGGGCGCGAGATACTGACGTTCCAGGGCGAAGTGACCGAGCGCCTGTCGGAGGGCGGTCGCCCCGCCGCGCGCCGGTGGCTCCGGCGCCTCCCGCTGGACGAGAACGCCGTCCGCGCGATCACCCGGATGTTCGACGAGCAGCGCCGGTACCTCGGGCCGGAGGGCGTCTCGACGACCGACCGCCTCGTCGTCGAGCAGGTGCTCGACCGCGCGGAGTACCGCCGCCGCTACCACGTCCACAGCGTCTACGGCCGGGAGTTCAACGACGGCCTCTCGCGGCTGGCGGCGTACCGGTGCGCGCGCCGGGCGAACACGAACGTCCAGGTCGCCGTCGCCGACAACGGTTTCACCGTCTCGATGCCGCTGAACCGGAAGGTGGACGTGGCGGACGTGCTCGCGTCGATCGACCCCGAGGAGGTGTATCCGGACCTGCGCGCGGCGCTCTCGGACACCGACCTGCTGAAGCGCTACTTCCGGATCAACGCGACGCGCTCGCTGATGATCCTCAAGCGCTACAAGGGGTACGAGAAGTCCGCGGCCCAACAGCAGGTGTCGGCGGAGATGCTCGTCTCTTTCGCCGAGAACCTCGACTCCTTCGCGGTGATGGAGGAGACGTACCGCGAGATCATCGAGGACAAGCTGAACCTCGACGGGATCCGCGAGGTGCTCGCGGACGTGCAGTCCGGGGACGTCGAGGTGGTCCGTCACGACGTGGAGACGCCGTCGCCGCGGGCGTTCGGGCTGGCGACGCTGTCGGCCAGCGACGTGGTGCTGGCCGAGGACGAGGACGCCGTCCTCGCGGAGTTCCACGCCCGCGTGCTGGAGGAGCTGGGCGACGACGCGAGCGAGGGCGTGCTCGCGGACGCCGGCACCGACGACTGACGGCGCCGGGGGGTCGCCGTGTCGCCCCGCCGCCGGGACGGGACCCCACACGGTTTACACCCGGCGGCCGAACGGCGGGTATGGAGTCACTCGACCCGCGGGTCCGGCTCGCGTGGACCGTCGGCGCGCTGATCCCCGGGGCGTTCGTCGGCGTCGTCGCCGTCCTCGCCGCCCGGTTCGGCGCGCCGGTCCCGGTGACCGCCGCGCTCGGTCTCGCGGCCGCCGTCGTCGCGCTCGGGCTGGTCTTCGCGGTCCTCCGCTACCGGATCTGGCGCTTCGAGGTGCGCGAGGACTCGCTGTACATCGTCCGCGGCGTGCTCACCCGCGTGGACACCTCCGTCCCGTACGTCCGCGTCCAGCACGTCGACACCAGGCGGGGACCGGTCGAGCGCGCGCTGGGGCTGGCGTCGGTCGTCGTCTACACCGCCGGCTCGCGGGGGGCCGACATCACCATCCCCGGGCTGACGCCCGACCGGGCCGGGGAGCTGCGCGAACAGCTGCGGGAACTCGCGACCGAGTCGGAGTTCGACGCCGTCTGATCGATGGCCCGCCTCCACCCGACCTCCGCGGCGCTGAGCGCGCTCCGCTCGGGCGGCCAGCTCGCGCTGTTCGCGCTGTTCGCGAGCACCGCGTTCCTCGGCGTGGGCGCCCCCGACGGGGGGTCCCCCGCGGTCCTGCTGGTCCCGGCGGCGTTCCTCGTCGGCGCCGGGCTCGCGGCCGCCCGCTGGTACCGCTTCGAGTACGAGGTGGTCGACGACCGGCTCGTCGTGCGCTCGGGCGTCCTCTCGCGACAGGAGCGGGAGATCCCCCTGCGGCGGATCCAGAACGTCGACGTGCGCCGGAGCCTCCTCCAGCGCGCGCTCGGGCTGGCGACCGTGACCGTCGAGACGGCCGGCGGCGGGTCGACGGAGGCCACCCTCGACGCCGTCGGCGGCGACGAGGCGGACCGCCTGCGCGACCGCCTCGGCGGGCAGGGGGCGGGGGAGGGAGGCGACGCGGAGGGACGGGGGGACGAGCCCGCCGTCACGGGCACGAGCACGGGCACGGGCAGGGACGCGGACGCCGAGGACGCTCCCGGGACGGGACCCGCCGCCGAAGCGTCGACGGGGGCGCGACGGCCGGACCGCGAGACGCTGTACGCGCTCTCGGGGCGGGAGTTCGCGGTGCTGTGTGCGGTGTCGTTCCGGCCCGGCGCGGTGCTGGCGCCGTTCGTCGGCGCGAGCCTGTTCGACGACCTGATCTTCGACGGCGGCCGGCTGCTCGTGCGCTGGGGGGTGATCGACGTCGACCTCGGTCCCGGCGACGTGCCGACGCTCGGCGCGGGCGAACTCCTCCCGCTCGTCGCCCTCGGGGTCGCCGCGTTCCTCCTGGTCGTGTGGGTCGTCAGCGCGCTGCTCACGTTCGTCCGGTACTACGGCTTCAGGCTGGAGCGCGTCGGCGACGAACTCCGCTACGAGCGCGGCCTCCTCGGCCGGTACAGCGGGAACGTCCCGCTCTCGAAGGTGCAGACGATCACCGTCTCGGAGAACGCCGCGATGCGCCGGCTGGGGTACGCCGGCCTCACCGTCGACACCGCCGGGGCGACGCCCGGGTCGAACGGCGACGGCGGCGGCTCGGAGACGGCCGTCCCGCTCGACACCCGCGGGCGGGTGGTCGCGCTCGCGGACGACCTCCGCGAGGAACTGGAGCGCGGGGTCGACGCCCCGGCGGGCCGCGCCGGGGGCGACCCCGCGGACGACGGCGCCGCTCGCCCGCCGAGCGCGGACGACGGGGGGCCCCGCGCGGCGAACGCCGCCCGCGGCGACGCGTTCGGCCGCGACGCGGTCGAGCGCCCGCCCGCCCGCGCCCGCCGCCGCTACGTCGCCCGGTACGCGCTGACGGCGCTGGCGGTGACGGCGCTGGCCGTCGGCGTCGACCGGTTCCTCGTCGGCCTCCCGGGGTACCTCCCGCTGGCGCCGCTGGTCGGGGTCGCGCTGGCGCCGCCGGCGGGCCACCTCACCTGGGCGAACCGGGGGCACGCGACCGTCGGCGACGGGTTCGTCACGCGGACCGGCGTGCTCCGCCGGCACACCCGGCTGGTGCCGTACTTCCGGCTCCAGACGGTGTTCGTCTCGCGGAGCGTCTTCCAGCGGCGGCGCGACCTCGCGTCGGTCACCGCCGATTCCGCGTCCACGTCCCGGCTGCTGGGCGGGGACGCGACCGCCCACGACCTCGACGCCGGCGACGCCGAGGACCTGCGCGGCGAGCTCCTGGAACGCCTCCGCGAGTCGCTCGCGGCCCGCCGTCGGGGGAGACGCCGACGGGAGGCCGATCGACGGGGACCGGCCGGCGACGGGCGGAACGGGGCCGCGGACGCGCCCGCGGAGGGGGATCCGGAGGCGAGAAGGACCACAGACGCCGACGCCGACCCGGACGCCGACACGCGCCCCTTCGACTGGGTCGACGCCGGCGGCGACGACGCCGAGGAGTCGCGCGGGGGATAGCCGGGGGACCGCATCGCGCGAGCGGGGTCAGGGGCCGACGCCGGCGGGCGGCCCGGGTTCGGGCATCCGGTCCGCTCACACCAGCAGCGTGTTCAGCGCGTCGGGAACGACGAGGACGCGACTGCCCGGCTCGACGGCCTCCGCCGGCGACGGCGCCGCGTGCATGAGGCAGTCCTCGACGACCTCGGGGTGGTCGCTGTTCGTGATCCACACCTCGTGGTCGCGCAGCGCCCGCGCGAGGACGAACGCCCGCTGGGCGCCCGGCTCGTACCCCTCGCGCATCTCCTCGTAGACGGCCGCCGCCGACTCGCCGGCCGAGAGCCGGTCGTGGAAGCGCCGCTCGCCGCGGCCGTCGCCGGCGCCCTCCGGGAGGCGCGCGGGGACGACCACCCGGCCGCCGGCGCGGAGGGGGTTGTTCGCCCCGAGGATCACGTACGTCGCCGCGCGGGTCGCCTGGTAGAGGTTCGCGTCCTTCGGCGCGCCGACGCCCGCGAGCACGGCGTCGTACCCCCCGGCCACCTCGACCGAGAGCGCCGCCCGGGC
Source organism: Halobaculum sp. EA56 (assembly GCF_051195075.1). Taxonomy (NCBI): domain Archaea; kingdom Methanobacteriati; phylum Methanobacteriota; class Halobacteria; order Halobacteriales; family Haloferacaceae; genus Halobaculum; species Halobaculum sp. EA56. The sequence continues at coordinate 47,448 of NZ_JBNTJX010000015.1, read as the reverse complement.
GGTGGCCGCGAGGTCGCGGACGACCGCGCGGGGCTCGCCGGCGGCGGCGTCCAGTATCCCGGCGGGGCCGTGAGTTACGTTCACGCAGAAGTCCGGCCCCGCCAGGTCGCCCGCGCGGTCGAGGAACTCCCGGAAGGGGTTGTCCGCGACGCGGCCGAGGCGGACGCCGGGCTCCGCGAGCAGCTCGGGGCCGTGGGTGTGCCGGATCAGCGGCTCGCCGCCGGCGCCGACCACGACCGTCTTGGCGCCGCCCGAGAAGCCGGCGTACTGGTGTGGCTCGACCATCCCCGTCGAGAGCACCGCGTCGGCGTCGGCCACCGCGGGGTGCACCCGGACGGGGACGCCGTCGACCGTCCCCACCTCGACGGCGGCGTCCGGGTCGTGGTTCACGGCGAGGTCCGCGAACGCGCCCAGGCCCGACTCGACCTCCTCGTCGGTCATCGGACGGTGCAGGCCCAGGCCGAGCACGATCGTCACCCGCTCGCGGTCGACCGGGAGGCGGTCGAGCATCGCGCCCACGAGCGCCCCGTCCGGCGTCGCGCGCGTCACGTCCGTCACGACGACGCACACCTCGTCGTCCGCGTCGACGACCTCCCGGAGGGCGGGCCCGTGCGGGTCGTCCAGCGCCGCCTCCGCGGCCGCCCGCGGGTCGACCGCCTCGCCGCCGGCGGGGGTCGCCACGTCCACCTCGCAGTCCGGGAGCGACACGGCGACCGACCCGTCCCCGAGCGGGAGGGAGAACTCCTGTTCGGCCATGACGTGTGGAGGGAGGCGGCGGGCCGTGAAAACGGTCCGGGCGGTCGGCGGTCGGGAGCGCCGGCGTGGACGTGGTCCGTACGGCCCGCGCGCCGCGCGGTCGGGGTCCCGCGCTACCGCCGCGCCCACTCGAGCATCCGCGCGTAGAAGGGCTCCGAGCCCAGGGCCTCGGCGTCGCCGACGAGACACAGCGCCTTCTTCGCCCGCGTCAGCGCGACGTTGACGCGGCGGTGGTCCTCGAAGATCGGCCCGTCGAGGTCGCCGGTGGCGACGAACGAGACGACGATCACCTCCTCGCTGGAGCCCTGGAAGCGGTCGACCGTGTCGACGGTCGCGTCCGTCCGGCGGCCGATCTCGGCGACCTGCGCGCGGAACGGCGCGATCACGCCGATGTCGTCGGGGTCGACCCCCGCGTCGACGTAGGCGTCGACGACCTCGGCGACGCGGTCGGCCTCGACGGGGTTGGCGTTCCCCTCGCGGGTCCCGTCGGGGTCGACGAAGCTCACGGGGTCGCGCAGTTCCGCCGGGAGGTCGGCGGCGTCGACCCCGAGGTCGGCGAGCGTCTGCCCGGCCACCTCCGGGGTCGCGGGCCGGAGCGCCCCGTCGTAGAACTCCCGCGAGGAGAACGCCTGAATGCGCTGGCTCATCCGGTACTGGCGGTCGAGTAGCACGCTCGCGTCCGGGTGCTCCTCGATGAGCCGCTGGAACAGCGACTCCCGCAGGCTGTTCTCGGCGCGCACAACCGGGGGGAGCTGCTCGTGGTCGCCGACGAGGACGAACCGGTCGGCGAGGTTCACCGCCGCGAGCGTCCCCGGCTCGGTGAGCTGTGACGCCTCGTCGACGACGGCGACGTCGAACTCCTGCTCGCGCATGGTGCGCGAGCCGCAGGTGGAGGTCGTCGCGGCGACGACGGACGCGCCGTTGAGTTCGGCCGCGCGGTCGTTCGGCTCGCCGCGGGCCACGAGGCGGACGTCCTGCATGTCGCCGCGGACGCCCGTCTCGGTCCCGACCCGGATCACTCCGCCGGCGTCGCCGGCTCCGTCCCGTCGCGCCTCCGGCGCGACGCAGTCCCCGAAGTCCTGCTCCCGGAGCGCCTCAAGCGCGTTGTCGACGGCCCGGTTCGTGAACGCCGACAGCAGGACGCGGTCGCCGCGCTCGACCAGCGCGCGGACGATGCGGGCGATGGTGTACGTCTTGCCCGTCCCCGGCGGGCCGTGGACGAGCGCGAAGTCCTCCGCGTCGACGGCGCGCTCGACGGCGGCGTTCTGGGCGTCGTTGTTGTCGATGTAGGGCCCCCCGTCGGCGCTCCGGTGCGCGAACTCGGGCTCGCGCCGGCCGAACAGCACGTCCTTTCGGTCGGGGTCGCCCTTGAGCACGAAGTCGTGGACGGCGGTGTGCATCCGCGACACCGACAGCTCCGAGGGGTACACGTCCAGCCGGCGCAGCTCCACCGGCTCGTCCGTCTCGACGACCACCTCCTCGCCCAGCTCCCGGATGCGCCCGAGTTCGGCGTGTCCGGACGCGGGGTCGCCGTCGGAGGCCAGCGCCACGTCGCCCTCGCGGAGCTTCGAGACGGCGTCGGACTCCTTGCGCGCGGTCAGGCGCCAGCGGCCGTCGCCGAGCGGCTCCTCGGAGACCGGCTCCAGGTCGATCAGCGCCCGGTCGTCGGCCGCCCGCTCCTCGGGGGTCTGCTCCCACAGCTTCCGGTACTCCGCGTGCGTCTCCCGGCGCTCCTCCTCCAGCGCGCGGTACGTCTCCGCGAAGTACTCGCGCTCCGCCTCGGGGAGCGGCTCGCCGATCTGACCCGCCTTCGACTCCTGTTGCAGGCGGCCGGAGGTGACCATGCAGGCGTCCTGCTCGAAGCAGTACTCGCACTTCGCGTCGGCCTCGTAGCCCGTGGGGACGGACACGTCGAACTCCGTCGCCGCGATCTCGTTGCGCTGGCGGACGACGAACTCCAGCAGGCCCTTGCCCACCGAGAACTCCTTGGCCGGCGAGAGGTCGCCGGTCGCCTCCCCGCGGTCGAGCGCGGTGTTCTTCGTGTACAGCAGGGTCCCCGTGTCGGCGTCGACGCCGCGCTCGCGCAACAGGAGCGCGTAGCAGGCCGCCTGGATCTTGTCCTGGAAGCGCGGGTCGCGGTTCGTGTTCTTCCCCGTCTTCAGTTCCACCGGCTGGCCCCGCCGGAGCGCGTCGGCCCGGCCCTTGATCCCGAATGTGGGTGAGATGAGCGTGTACTCCGAGCGCCACTCGTCCTCCTCGGTCAGCGTCCCCTGGTTCAGCCAGCCCTCGATGGCGGCGGCGTTCCGGCGCACCTCGTCGGCGACCTCATCGCGCTCGCGTCCGAGCAGGCCCAACTCCAGGCCGGCCTCCGCGACGCGGTCCTCGATGGACTCCTCCAGGTCGACGCCGCGCAGCAGGTCGCCGAACACCTCGTGGACGATGGTCCCCTTGACGACGGGATAGTTGAGCGGGATGCCCGAGAGCTTGTTGAGGTAGTACATCCGCGGGCACTGCACCCACGAGCGGACGTCGGTCACGTCGACGAGGAAGTCCGGCTCCAGGACGACGTACGACTCCGAGGAGGTGGTGTACCCCTCGCGGTCGCCGTAGTCGTCCGCCTCGGCGTCGGTGACGAGCAACTCCATCCCCGGCTCGGCGTGCTCGGCGGTGTGGGTCCACTTCCCCCAGAGGGTGACTACGACCGGGTCGCCGGCGCCGCGGTCGGACTTCACCGTCAGCTCGGCGACCTCGCGCTCGCCGTAGCGCGTGCTCACCTCGCGCACCTCGCCGACCTCCAGGAGGGGACCGCGGACGTTCACGACCGGAGTGGGCGGGTGCGCGGGAAAAACGGTGTCGGTGCGGTCCGTATTCGCTCGGTGTCCTGTCTCACTGGGGTTCGATACTGTCGATCCCTCGTTCCGCGTCCCCGCGGACTGCGTGGTGATGACCGCGGAAGCCCCCGCGGCGCTCGACTCGGAGACCTTGTTGCGCTCCTCGCCTCGCTTCGCTCGGCTGTGGTGCTTACTGCGGTCGCCTTCGCCGAGCGCCGCGGCCCCTTCCATTCCCACCCTCTGGGTGGCGGGAATCGTCGCTGGCGGCTGTCCGTCCCCGTACCTACCGGACACCCGTGCGTGGCCGGGGCGGGGTGTCGGCTCCCGTCCGCCTCCGTCCGCGCACCCATCGGTGTTTATCGGCCCCGAACACGCACGTCCGGGCATGGACTATCTCGCCGTCGCGGTGCGCTGGCGCGACCTCGCGGCCGACTCCGACGGCTCGCTCGCCGGGAAGCACCGCGTGCTCACGAGGACGGTCGCGCCCGCGATGCGCGAGGCGGCCGCCGAGGGCGCGGTGTCGCTGTGGTTCCACTCGTTCTGGGACGCCGCCGGCCGCTACGAGGTGCCGACGCTCCGGGTCGTCTGCGGCGCCGACGGCGACCCGGCGGAGGCGGGCGCGGCCGTCGCCGACGCGCTCGACCGCCGAGGGCTGACCGACGGGGACTACGACGTCGACCTCGCGTACGACGCCGCGCGCCTCCGCGGCTACTGGGGCGACTACCTAGACCTGTGGGTCGAGGCGAAGTCCCGGCTGTCGACGCTGGCGGTCGCGGCCGTCGAGGGCGGCCTCGGGGAGTCGTACGCCTTCCACCGGACGGTGAACCGCCCGGGCCACGTGTGGGCGAACATGCTCGGCTGCTCGTACCTCGCGGAGGCGGGCGTGTACGTCGCGCTCGCGCGCGGGTACCTCCGACAGCTCAACCTCGGCGACGGCCCGCAGTCCGACGCCGTCCGCGAGGCGATGGCCGACCTCGACCGGGCCGCCGAACACCTCCCCGACCCGATGCGGGAGCTCGACAGCGCCGAGCTCGCCGCGGTCAACGCCAGCGGCACCCGGACGCCCGAGAGCGACGAGTAGCCGCGGTCGGGCCGGGGCGACGCCAGCGGACCCGCGGCGGCTACTCCTCGTCCCCCTCCCCTCCCGTCTCCGCCGCACGCTCGGCGAGCGCCTCGTCGACCCACCGCGGCCGGGGGACCTCGGTGTCGGAGACGTTCGTGACGCGGAACTGCGCCCGCGCCCGCGCCGGCGGTCCGTACTCGACGGTCCGGTAGGTGACCGTTATCGACCTGACGACGCCCCCGCGGGCGACGAGCGCGCGCAGGCTCACGTTCGTCCGCAGCGGCCGGAAGGGCTGCTCGGCGTTCGCCTCGGTCAACACGTACAACGTCTCCCCGTCCCGCGTGGTCGTCCCCGCGTACCGAAGCTCGTACCCGGCGAGGAGGGACTCGACGGCCGAGGCGCCCGTCCGGTCGAACAGCGAGCGCGCCGGGACGTCCGTGTCGAGGGTCACCGACACGGAGTCGTTCCCGTCGGCCCAGCGGCGCACGGTGACCGTGTCGTTTCGCCAGTAGGAGACGTTGAAGACGCGCCCGCCGGCCCGCCGGTAGGGCGTCTCCGAGACGCGGGCGCGGTAGAACTGCGCCAGCCCGTCCGTTCGGGACCGCCTGGCGCTGTCGAGGACGACGGTCCCGTTGTCGGCGACGACGCGGCGGCTCGTCTCGACGGTCAGCGACCGGCCGTCGAGTGCGTCCTCGTGGGCCGCCACCAGCGCCCGGCGGTCGACGCCGGAGGCGTTCACGCCGGGCGGGCGGGCCGGCGTCGCCGGCGTCGGCGAGGCGGTCGGCGTGCCCGCCAGCGCGGGGTTCACGGTTCGCGCGTCCCCGCCGGCCGGCCCTACCGCGCCGCAGCCGGCGAGCAGGAGGCACGCACACGCGAGGACCGCGCGGTGGGGTCGCATCGTCGGGGGCGGGTCGCCCTACCCGTCGTCCTCCGGCGCGAACGTCACCTTCGTCAGGTCCCGGCCGAGGTGACACACCTCGTGTGGCGGGTCGCCGTGGACCTCCGCGATGCGGTACTCCTCCTCGAAGTCGGCGCCCAGCGGCTCGCACAGCTCGTGGCTCGGGCAGTCGACGTGCGGGCACGGCCCCTCCAGGCTGGCCGAGGAGCCCGCGTAGGCGCCGCGGGACGCGACGTTCGCGGTGATCGTCGCCGGCTCCACCTCGACGGCGCGGACGCTCCCGTCGGCGTGGACGGCGCAGTCGAGCGCCTGCGTCCCGTCGCGGACGTCGGTCACCCGGTAGCGCCTCCCCTCGGCGAGGTTGAGGCACTGCCCGCGGTACGGGCAGCCCTCGCAGGCGCTCGCCTCCCCCCGGTAGACGAACTCGGTTCCCTCGCTGGCGAGCCGGGTGCCGATGAGCGTGACGGTGGACATACGTGAGCGTTCCCGCGCGTCGAAGATAATCCCGTCGCCGGCGCCGGACCCCGCGAGCCGGGGCCCACGGCGTCGCGGCGCCGTCCGCCGCGTCGGTGTCACTCCCCACGGATCAGCGCGTCGAGTTCGTCGAGGTAGTCGTCCCGGGGCACCTGGTAGGCGCCGCGGTAGTCCACCTCGCCGTCGGCGAAGCGGCCGGTCACGTCGTGGACGCCGGCGAGGGCGGCCGCGCGGTCGTCGAAGCGGCGCGACTCGACCTCGACCTCCGGCTCCAGGAAGAGGGTGACGTGCCACTCGTCGGTGGTCCGCTGGCCCGCGCCGGGGCGCGCGCGCCGCGAACCGTTCGTGAGGTACACCGTCGGCAGACACGGCGCGGGGAAGCGCCCGGCGTCGAACACGTCCGGCCGGTAGACGACGATCGCCCGGCCGCCCGGCTCGTCGGTCCACACGCTCCACCCCTCCGGGAGCGCCTCGTCGGTCAGCGGCGGGCCGGCGGCGTCCGCGTCGCGGCCGGGGTCGTCGGTCATACGTCCGGTTCCGTCCCCGATCGGCTTAGACCACACGCACGAGCTCGGCCCGAACGGTTCCGTCCGTCGCGACACCTCCCGGACGAACTGTACCTCCGGTCAGTGCGGACTACCGACCGAGGGGACGGGGGTGGCGACCCGACCCGGCGACAACGTTATATGTGTTAACGACTACCACAATATTACAGTCTCGGTCCGACCACGGGACGGAGGCAACGACCCCCACCGACCGCCCTCACGACGAGTTCTGTAGGAGACGAGTACGAGCCGGTCACGGGCGGTCGTGTGGTATGTGTAGCCATGACGGTCCGGCGGGCGTCCGGGCCGGTCCCCGGCGGAGCGGGCGTCGGGGCCGCCCCCGTGCGCAGACACGACGGGACCGTTCGGGGTCGTCCCCGCACACGTGGCCCACACATGAGTGACCAGACGGAACACGCGGACGAGACCGCATCGGGGGAGGTATCGAGTACGCACACGCTCGAGGAGCTCAGCCGGCAGTACAAGCGATCGGTCCCGGAGGACCTCAGGGAGGCGAAGTCGTTCGACTGGTACCTGCGGGAGGTGACCGACGACCCGCGGATCGCGCGCAACGCCCACCAGCGGGTGGCCGACATGTTCGACCACTACGGCACCCGGTACGACGAGGACGCGGGCGTGGTCGAGTACCTGCTCGCCTCCGAGGACCCGCTGCACGACGGCGAGAACACCTTCTACGGGCGGGAGGTCCACGAGTCCATCCACGAGTTCGTCAACAAGGTGAAGTCGGGGGCGCGCGGGCTCGGCCCGGAGAAGCGGATCAAGCTCCTGCTCGGCCCGGTGGGGTCGGGCAAGAGCCACTTCGACTGGCTGGTCCGGCGCTACTTCGAGGACTACACCCGCACCGACGACGGGCGGATGTACACGTTCCGGTGGACGGACCTCTGCTCGGTCATCGAGGACCAGGACCCCGCCGACGACACCGTGCGCTCGGCGATGAACCAGGACCCGATCGTGTTGCTCCCGCAGGAGCAGCGCGACGAGGTGATCGAGGCGATGAACGAGCGCCTCGATGCGCCCTACACGATCCGCAACGAGCAGAGCCTCGACCCGGCCTCCAGCTTCTACATGGACGAACTGCTCGCGCACTACGAGGACGACCTCGAGGCGGTGCTGGCGAACCACGTCGAGGTGGTGCGGCTCGTCGCCGACGAGAACCAGCGCCGCTGCATCGAGACGTTCGAGCCGAAGGACAAGAAGAACCAGGACGAGACGGAGCTCACCGGCGACGTGAACTACTCGAAGCTCGCGGTGTACGGCGAGAACGACCCGCGGGCGTTCGACTACGCGGGGGCGTTCTGCAACGCGAACCGCGGCATCTTCTCCGGCGAGGAGCTGTTGAAGCTCCAGCGGGAGTTCCTCTACGACTTCCTGCACGCGAGCCAGGAGCAGACGATCAAGCCGCGCAACAACCCGCGGATCGACATCGACCAGGTGATCGTCGGCCGGACGAACATGCCCGAGTACCGGGACAAGAAGGGCGACGAGAAGATGGAGGCGTTCAACGACCGCACCAAGCGGATCGACTACCCGTACGTCCTGGAGTACGCCGAGGAGGCGGAGATCTACCGGAAGATGCTCCGCAACGCCGACGTCCCCGACATCCACATCGAGCCGCACGCGATGGAGATGGCGGGGCTGTTCGGGGTGCTCACCCGGATCGAGGAGCCCACCGACGAGTCGATCGGGCTCGTCCAGAAGGCGAAGGTGTACAACGGCGAGGTCGACGAGACCGACGAGATCGACGAGCGGAAGCTCCGCGAGACCGGCGACGAGATGGCCGACATCGCCGAGGGGATGGAGGGCGTCTCCGCGCGCTTCATCGGCGACGAGATCGCCGAGGCGATCATGGACTCCCGCCACCGGGGCCGGGGGTACCTCTCGCCGCTGGCGGTGTTCAAGCACTTCGAGAACAACCTCGAGAACCACGGGTCGATCCCCGAGGAGAAGCTCGACACGTACCACCGCTACCTCGAGCTCGTGCGCGAGGAGTACAAGGACCGCGCCATCGAGGACGTCCGGCACGCGCTGGCGTACGACATCGACGAGATCCGTCGCCAGGGCGAGAAGTACATGGACCACGTGATGGCCTACATCGACGACACGACCGTCGAGGACGACCTCACCGGACGCGAGCAGGAACCCGACGAGACGTTCCTGCGCTCGGTCGAGGAGAAGCTAGACGTCCCCAGCGACCGCAAGGACGACTTCCGCCAGGAGGTCGCCAACTGGGTCAGCCGCCGCGCCCGCGAGGGGTCGAGCTTCGACCCACAGGAGAACGACCGCCTGCGCCGCGCCTTAGAGCGGAAGCTGTGGGAGGACAAGAAGCACAACATCAACTTCTCCGCGCTGGTGTCGGCCGGGGAGCTCGACGACGACGAGCGCAGCGCCTGGGTGGACGCCCTCGAGGAGCAGGGCTACTCCGCGGAGGGCGCCCGCGAGGTGCTGGAGTTCGCCGGGGCGGAGGTGGCCAAGAGCGAACTCGAGGACTGATCGATGACCGACTACCTCGCGCGGGCCGACGACGCGCTGGAGGGGGCCTACGAGCCGCCGCGATCGCTCGCGGAGTTCGTCGACCTCGCGTTCGAGCGCCCCGCGGTCGCCAGCCACGCCGCCAAGTACCTCCTGTCGGCCATCGAGTCGATGGGCACCCGGACGGTCGTCGAGGAGGGGACCGAGCGGGAGCGATACCGCTTCTTCGACGACCCCTACAACGACGGCGAGCACGCGGTGCTGGGGAACACGGGCGTGCTGAACGCGTTCGTCGACGACCTCCGCACCGTCGCCGCCGGCCGCGGGAAGGAGGAGAAGATCCACTGGTTCGACGGGCCGACCGCGACCGGCAAGTCGGAGCTGAAGCGGTGCCTCATCAACGGCCTGCGCGGCTACTCCAAGACCGAGGAGGGACGGCGCTACACCGTCGAGTGGAACATCGCCGCCGCCGGCGAGGACCGGGGCCTGAGCTACGCGGCCGACGACGACGCCGAGGACGACTGGTACGAGTCGCCGGTGCAGGCGAACCCCCTGTCGGTGTTCCCCTCGGAGGTGCGCGCCGACCTCGTCGACGCGCTCAACGCCGAGCACGACGACCACATCCCGATCCGCGCCGACGCCGACCTCGACCCGTTCAGCCGGGAGGCGTTCGAGCACCTCGAGGAGCGGTACCGCAGGGAGGGCCGCCGGGACCTGTTCTCGGCGGCGACCGACCGCCGGCACCTCCGGGTGAAGAACTACGTCGTGGACGTGGGCAAGGGCATCGGCGTCCTCCACGCCGAGGACGACGGCTCCCCGAAGGAGCGGCTCGTCGGCTCGTGGATGCCGGGGATGCTCCGCGAGCTGAACTCGCGGGGCCGCAAGGACCCGCGGGCGTTCAGCTACGACGGCGTGCTCTCGCAGGGCAACGGCCTGCTCACGGTCGTCGAGGACGCCAGCCAGCACGCCGACCTGCTCCGGAAGCTGTTGAACGTCCCCGACGAGAAGCGCGTGAAGCTCGACAAGGGGATCGGGATGGACCTCGACACCCAGCTGGTCGTCATCTCGAACCCCGACCTCGACGCCGAGCTGGAGCAGTTCGCCGACCGCAACGACCGCGACCCGCTGAAGGCGCTCAAGCGCCGGCTCGACCGCCACGAGTTCCGCTACCTCACGAGCGTGTCGCTGGAGACGGAGCTGATCCACCGCGAGCTGACCGACGAGACGGCCGTCTGGGCGACCGCCGTCGACGCAGCGGACCCGGAGGCCGCCCACGAGGAGATCCGCGAGCGGATGGCGGAGCCGCTGACGGTGCGGCTGCGCGACGACCGCGGTCGCGTCCGCGAGCGCGAACTGGCCCCCCACGCGCTGGAGGCGGCGGCGATGTACGCGGTCGTCACCCGGTTGGACGCCGAGAACCTCCCGAACTCCGTCGGGCTGATCGACAAGGCGCTGTTGTTCGACCGGGGCGCGCTCCGCGACGGCGACGAGCGGATCGAGGCCGACGAGTTCGACTTCGAGGGCGAGGACGGCGCCCACGGCATCCCGGTGACGTACACCCGCGACACGATCGCCGACCTGCTCCACGGGGAGACCGACCGGGCGCACCCGGAGCTCCCCGTCGAGGACGTGCTCACGCCCGAGGACGTGCTCCACGCGATGGCCGAGGGGCTGTCGACGGCGCCGGTGTTCTCGCGGGCTGAGATCGCCGAGTACGAGAACCGCCTCGCGGCCGTGAAGACCCACGTCTTCGAGCTCCAGGAGGCCGACGTGCTGGACGCGGTGCTGGCGGACAAGGGGGTCGCCGAGGAGACGGTCGCCGAGTACGTCGAGCACGTGTTCGCGTGGGACGCCGACGAGCAGGTGGAGACCGACCGCGGCGCGGTCGACCCGGACCCGCTGCTGATGAAGGTGTTCGAGACCGAGCACCTCGGCCGGTTCGACGAGGACGACTACCACGGCAACGACCCCGGCGGGGAGGTCGAGACGTTCCGCAGGGACACCGTGATCACGGCGCTGAACCGCTACGCCTGGGAGCACCGCGACGACGAGTTCGCCGTCGAGGACGTCGACCTCTCCACCGTCCCGGTGATCCGCGCGGTGCTGGAGGCGCACTCCTGGGAGGACGTCCGCCGCATCTACGAGGACCTGGAGCCGGCCCAGTGGGACGACCCGCCGGCGAACACGGAGACGGCCCGCGTGAAGGAGGCCACCATCGAGCACATGACCGCCGAACAGGGGTACAGCGAGGCGTCGGCCGAGCTGACCAGCAGACACGTGATGCGCGAGGTGAAGGGACGATGGGACTGAGGGAGGACCTCGAACGGTTCCGCGAGATCGGCGAGCAGCGCCGGCCGGACCTCTCGGAGTTCATCCGGGAGGGGGACCTCTCGGGCTCCTCGCGCGACACCGTCCGGATCCCGGTGAAGCTGGTCGACCTCCCGTCGTTCGAGTACGACCGCCGCGACGTGGGCGGCGTCGGGCAGGGGCAGGACGGCACGCCCCAGCCCGGCCAGCCCGTCGACGTGCCCGGCGACCCCGGGGACGCCGACGGCGACGAGGACGGCGAGCCCGGCGAGGAGGGCGGCGAGCACGGCTACTACGAGATGGACCCCGAGGAGTTCGCCCGCGAGCTCGACGAGGAACTCGGGCTCGACCTGGAGCCGAAGGGCAAACGCGTCGTCGAGGAGGTGGAGGGCGACTTCACCGAGCTGACGCGCGCGGGGCCCAACTCCACGCTCGACTTCGAGCAGCTGTTCAAGCGCGGCCTCAAGCGCAAGCTCGCCACCGACTTCGACGAGGAGTACGTCCGGGAGGCGTGCCGGGTCGCCGGCGCGGACGCCCGCGACGTGTTCGAGTTCTGCCGCGGGGAGAACGTGCTCGTGTCGCTGGCGTGGATCCGGGAGGCGATGAACGACCTCGCCGAGGAGGGCGTCTCGCTCGACGAGTACGACTCCTTCGAGGCGTTCGACGAGGCGAACGAGCGCGACCCGATCGCCGCGCGCATCCGCAGGGACGGGCTCAAGCAGGTCCCGTTCCGCCGCGAGGACGAGCGCTACCGCCACCCCGAGGTGGTCGAGAAGCGCCAGAAGAACGTCGTCGTCGTGAACATCCGCGACGTGTCGGGGTCGATGCGCAAGACGAAGCGGGAGCTGGTCGAGCGCACCTTCACCCCGCTGGACTGGTATCTGACGGGCAAGTACGACGAGGCGGAGTTCCGCTACGTCGCCCACGACGCCGAGGCGTGGGAGGTCGAGCGCGGGGAGTTCTTCGGCATCCGCTCGGGCGGGGGCACCCGCATCTCCAGCGCCTACGAGCTGGCCGCCGAGATCCTCGAGGAGTACCCGTGGAGCGAGTGGAACCGCTACGTGTTCGCCGCCGGCGACTCCGAGAACTCCAGCAACGACACGATCGAGAACGTGGTGCCGCTGATGCGCGAGATCGACGCGAACCTCCACGCGTACGTGGAGACCCAGCCCGGCGGCAACACGATCAACGCCACCCACGCCGAGGAGGTGGAGCGGGAGCTGGCCGACCGCGACAACGTCGTCGTCGCGCGCGTCGGCGGCCCCGAGGACGTGACCGACGCGATCGAACGCATCCTCTCGACGGAGGGGGACGACTGACATGATCCACGACGACAGAGTCGCGACCCGACGCGTCGCCGCGGGGCTGGAGGAGCCGGCAGAGAAGGCCAGGGAGCTGGCCGAGAAGCTCGGCCTCCGGCCGTACCCGGTGAACTACTGGGTCGTGACACACGACGAGATGAACCAGCTCATCGCCTACGACGGGTTCCAGCGGCGGTACCCGCACTGGCGGTGGGGCATGAAGTACGACCGCCAGCGCAAGCAGGACACCTTCGGCATGGGGAAGGCCTTCGAGATCGTCAACAACGACAACCCCTGCCACGCGTTCCTGCAGGAGTCGAACACGACGGCCGACCAGAAGGCCGTGATCACCCACGTCGAGGCGCACGCGGACTTCTTCCGCAACAACCAGTGGTTCGGCCGCTTCGCCGGCGAGCGGGAGGACCCCGACGCCGCGGCGATGCTGGAGCGCCACGCCGAGACGATCGCCGGCTACGTCGACGACCCCGAGGTCGACCGCGAGGACGTCGAGCGGCTGATCGACGCCGTGCTGTGCGTCGAGGACACCATCGACCAGCACCGGGCGCTGGCGGCCGAGCGCGGCGGCGAGGTGGCGGAGGAGCTGGCCGACATCGACGAGCGCCTCGACCGGCTCGGCCTCTCCTCGGAGGTCCGCGCGCAGGTGTTCGACCAGGAGTGGCTGGACGCCCAGCGCGAGAGCGACCGGCTGCCGGACCCCCGCCCCGACGTGCTGGCGTACCTCCGCGAGCACGGGAAGCGCTTCGACGAGGAGGAGGGGAAGGCCGTCGAGCGCGAGCCGTGGATGGACGACGTGATCGAGATCCTCCGGCGCGAGGCGTACTACTTCGCCCCGCAGAAGATGACGAAGATCATGAACGAGGGGTGGGCGAGCTACTGGGAGTCGCTGATGATGGGCGACGAGCGCTTCGCCGGCGACGACGAGTTCCTCACGTACGCCGACCACATGTCCCGGGTGCTCGGCTCGCCCGGGCTCAACCCCTACAAGCTCGGCTTCGAGATCTGGCGGTACGTCGAGAACAGCGCCAACCGCCGCGAGGTGGTCGACAAGCTGCTCCGCGTCGAGGGGGTGACCTGGCGCAACTTCCACGACGTGCTGGACTTCGGGGAGGTGGCCGACCTGCTGGAGCCGGATCCGGAGATCGCCGGCGTCACCGCCGACACGCTCGACGACCTCGACCCGGACGACCCGCGCGTCGACGCCGACGCGCTCGCGCGGGCCAGGGACGGCGACCTCGACGCCGACGCGTACCCGTGGGCCGTGCTGACCTACGAGGGGCTGTGCGAGCGGCACTTCTCGCTGGCCAAGCCCGCGAACCGGGGGTTCCTGGAGCGGGTGGGCCGCTCGGAGCTGGAGCGGCGCGCCCGATACATGTTCGACGACGAACAGTACGCCGACGTGGAGGCGGCGCTCTCGGACGTGGACTACGCCGCCGGCTGGGAGCGCATGCGCGAGGTGCGCGAGAGCCACAACGACGTGACGTTCGTCGACGAGTTCCTCACCGAGGAGTTCGTCGTGGAGGGGAACTACTTCACCTACGAGTACTCCCACGCCGCCGACGGCTACCGCGTCGCCTCGACGGACCCGGAGGACGTCAAGCGCAAGCTCCTGCTTCGGTTCACCAACTTCGGCAAGCCGACGATCGCGGTGTACGACGGCAACTTCGACAACCGGGGGGAGCTCCTGCTGGGCCACCGCTACAACGGGGTCGCGCTCGACATCGAGCAGGCGAAACAGACGCTCGAACGGGTGTTCGAGCTGTGGGGCCGCCCCGTGAACCTCGCGACCATCGTCACCGAGTACGACGACCACGAGATGGAGGTCGCCCGCCGGCGCGGCCGCGAGCCTTCCGGCGAGGAGGTGCCGATCCGCCTCCGCTACGACGGCGAGGCGGTCGAGCGCCACCCGCTCGAACCCGACATCGCCGAGCGGATCGCCGCCGCCGACGTGGACTACGACACCAAGCCCGACGAGTGGCTGGCCTGAGCCGACCGGGCGGGGCCGCCCGAGGGGAGCTGTCACCCCCCGGGCCCGGCTGACGGGTTCAAGTCGCTCGCGCCCCTTGGGACCCCGATGACAGCCGACACGGCCGTCGTCTGGTTCAGACGCGACCTGCGGGTCCACGACAACGAGGCGCTCGCGGAGTCGGCCGACGCGGACGAGGTGCTGCCGGTGTACGCGTTCGACCCCCGCGAGTACGGCGAGCGCGAGTTCGGGGGGTCGAACTCCTTCCGCTACCAGAAGACCGGCCCCTATCGGGCGCGCTTCCGCCGGGAGTCGGTCGCGGACCTGCGCGAGCGGCTCCGCGAGCGCGGGTCCGATCTCGTCGTCCGTCACGACACGCCCGAGCGGGTCGTCCCGGCGGTCGCGGAGGCGGTCGGCGCCGACGTCGTCAGCTACCAGACGCTCCCGACGCCCGAGGAGGTGCGCGCGGAGAACGCCGTCCGCGAGCGGCTACGCGCCCTGGGGGCGACGCCCGAGCGCCACTGGACGCACACCCTCTACCACCCGAACGACCTCCCGACGGCGTACACCGACATCTCAGACACGTACACCGACTTCCGGAAGTCCGTCGAGAACGAGGCGACGGTGCGCGAGCCCCTCCCGGAGCCCGACCTGCCGCCGGCGCCCGTCGACGAGGTCGGCGCCGGGTCGGTCCCGTCGCAGGCCGACCTCGGGGTCGAGCCGGCCGAGTACGACGACCGTGCCGCGCTCGCGTTCGAGGGCGGCGAGCCCGCCGGGCTGGCCCGCCTCGACCGCTACCTGTTCGAGGAGGACCGCCTGCGCGAGTACAAGGAGACGCGAAACGGGCTGGTCGGGCAGGGGTACTCCTCGAAGCTGTCGCCGTGGCTCAACGAGGGCTGTCTCTCCCCGCGGCGGGTGCGCCGCGCGGTGAAGCGCTACGAGCGCGAGCGGGTCGCCAACGACTCGACGTACTGGCTGCTGTTCGAGCTGGTCTGGCGGGACTTCTTCCAGTTCCAGTTCGCCAAGCACGGGAGCGCGTTCTTCACCCGCGGAGGGATCCGCGGGCGCGACGACCTCGACTGGCGCGAGGACGAGGCGGCCTTCGAGCGGTGGGCGGCCGGCGACACCGGGGTCCCCTTCGTCGACGCGGCGATGCGGGAGCTGAACGCGACGGGGTACCAGAGCAACCGCGCCCGGCAGAACGCCGCGTCGTTCCTCGCGAACGACCTCCGGATCGACTGGCGCCGGGGGGCGGCGTACTTCGAGACGCGGCTGGTCGACTACGACCCCGCGTCCAACTACGGCAACTGGGCGTACGTCGCCGGGGTCGGCAACGACAGCCGGGACCGCTCCTTCGACGTCGTCTCGCAGGCGAGGCGGTACGACGCCGACGGGGAGTACGTGACGCGCTGGATTCCGGAACTGTCGGACGTGCCGCCGGACGCGGTCCACGAGCCGTGGACGCTGTCTGGCCGGGAGCAGGCCGAGTACGGCGTCCGGCTGGGCGTCGACTACCCCGAGCCGATGGTCGACCCGCGTGCGCTGTGAGCCCCGCTCACTCCGTCCCGAGCGCGTCGGGGTCGACCGCCTCGGCGTCCTCGCGGTAGGCCCGGTACACCCCCCGCGCCCACTCGGCGGCGTCGGGGTCGTCGGTCGTGAGGACGCCCACGATGGCGCCGGCGTCGTGGACCGTCACCCCGACCGTCTCGTCGCCGTCGTCGCGCTCGGCGATCCACAGCGCGTACGGGAGCGCCCCCTCGGTCGCGAGCAGGTCCACCTCCTCGGCCGCGAGGACGGCCGCGAGGTCCTCCCGGCCGCGGGCGACGGCCGCCGCCGACTCCAGCGTCCCCCGGCCGACGATCAGCTCCACCGAGAGCCCGCGCTCGCGGACCTCCCGGTACACCACCGACGCGTAGTTCGACTTCACGACCGGGGCGAACCCCCGCAGGCGGTCCGCCCCGGACAGCGCGCCGATGGCCGGGTCGAGGGCGGCCTCCGGCGTCTGCGGGTCCGCGAGCGCGACGTCGGCGCCGGCGAACAGCGAGCGGTCGAGCGGTGCCTCCTCGGGCATCGCGGACAGCAACGGCTCGGCCTCCCCGAGGGCGTCCGTGAGCGACTCGTACTCCCGGCGGGCCGACAGCGCCAGCTCGCCGGCGACCGTCGCGCGGACCGTGCCGCCGTCGTCCTCGACCAGTCCGGCCCCGGTCAGGTCGTCGACGGCGCGGTCGACAGTGGAACGCGACACCCCGACCGCGTCGACCAGTGCCGGCTTGCGCGCCGCGCCGGCGACGACCTCGGCGAGGACGGCGTCGCGCTTGCGCGTCGCCTCCCTGACGGCCGCGCCGGCGTCGTCACCGTTCATAGCGGACGTGTGGGTCGAGGCTGTAAATCCCTTGTCAACGACGAAGTCCGGGCCGGAGCGGCCGGACGCGACGCCGCGTGCCCGGGCCCGTCACACGGCCGACGGGAACCCGAGCACGCGGACCCAGACGGCGAGGGCGGTCGCGGCGTTGAGCGCGGTCGCGACGCGGCCCACGTCGAACCGATCGGCAACGACGTCGGTCCGCGCCTTCGGCGGCCGCCCGCGGGTCCGCCCGTACAGCCGGAGGTACCACGCCGCCGCGAGCAGCGACGCGACCGCGACGACGACGTAGCCGAGCGCGAGGGCGAGCCCCGCGGCGGCCCCGGAGCAGCCGGCCGCGAGCGCGAGCGTCCGCGGCACGCCGGCGCGCGTCGCGAACGTCTCCACGCCCGCGCCGCGGTCGTAGTGGGCGTCGGCCGCCTGGTGGACGAGGTGGTAGCCGAAGGTGTACGCGAACACGACGCCGCCGGCGACGACGGCGGCGACCGTGAGGGCGTCGGCGACCAGCAGCGCCGTCGCGAGCACGACCGCGCACACGTCCACCCCGGTCGTGACGACGTGGTTGAGCAGGCCCCGCTCCTTCAGCCGCGGCGGGTACGAGTACGCGAACCCCAGCAGCGCGGTCGCGGAGACGGCCGCGAGCGGCCACGCCGCGCCGACCGCGAGGGCGACCCGGCCGGCGACGGCGACCCCGGCGACGAGTTCGAGGACGAACAGGCTCCAGCAGGGCTCGACGCCGAGGCGGCCGACCGCGGCGGCGACCCGCTCGGTCGACGGGTTCTCGGCGTCGACGGGCCGGTCGTGGACCGCGTCGGCGACGGACGCGGAGCCCTTCGCGAGGAACGTCGCCAACGCGTAGCCGGCGACGGGGGCGGCGGCGTCGCGGAGGGCCGCCCCGGGGTCCGCGCTCCCGAGCAGCCCGAGCCCGGCGCCGAGCGCGACGTACGCGAGGTTGTAGCCGACGGTCGCCCGGAGCCGGGTGACCGTCGCCGCGGCGGCGAGGCGGGAGAGGAGTCGGCGCCCCCCGGCGCCGCCGGTCCCCACGTCAGCGCGCATGGAGGCCCCTCCGACGCCCGCCGGAAGTGCGTTTCCACTTCCCGCGGCGCGGGAACTCGCTCGCCCCCCGGGAGCCGCGTCGGCGGCCGACCCCGGCCCGCACGGACTGAGGGTAAGTGGGTCCCGACGGAAGGGTGAATCGGAGGCACACCATGACCGAACGCACGCACACGACGAGACGGACGGCGTTGCGGGGTATCGCGGGCGCGTTCGTTGCAGGGGGGGTCCTCGGCTCGGCCGGCGCCGCCGCGGCCGAGTCCGGCTGGACCGTCGCGGAGACGCCGACCGACAGGGACCTGTACGACGTGGCCGAGACGGACGCCGGCGCGTACGCCGTCGGCGGCGGCGGTGACGTCCTCCGCCGCGACGCCGGGGGGTGGACGCGCGTGATCGACGGCGGGCCGACCGGCAACGGCAACTCGCTGTACGGCGCGGACGTCTCCGACGACGGCGAGCGGCTCTGGTTCGTCGGCGCGTCCGGGGCGATCGGCGAGTACGACGTGACGACGGGGAGTCTCACGGACTACTCGGCCCCGAACGACGTGACGAACAACTTCAACGGCGTGGCCGTCGCCGGCCCGGCCGACGAGGAGAACGTCTACGTCGCCGGCGACTCGGGGAAGATCTACTACAGCTTCGACGGCGGCGAGACGTTCGACCAGGTGACGCCCGGGTCCGGGTCGGCGATCGACGCGATCGACTTCCACGGCGACCGCGCGGGCCACGCCGTCGACGGCAACCAGACGGTGTTCTCGACCGACGACGGGGGGACGTACGACCGCCTCGGGATCGAGAACGCGAACGTCAACTTCTACGCCGTCGACAGCGACGCCCCCGACGAGGTGTACGTCGCCGGCGGCGGGGGGACCGTCTACGAGTGGAACGGGACGGCGTGGGACCCCACCGACCTCGGCGACGCCGGCCTCCGCGACGTGGAGGTCGAGGACGGCGCCGGCCTGACGGTCGGCGGCGGCGGGACGGTGTTCGAACTCGCCGGCGGCGACTGGACCCGGCTGGACACGCCCACCGGGGCGAACCTGAAGGCGGTCGTCCGCGGCGACCCCGACGTCGCCGTCGGGGCCAGCGGCACGGTCATCGAGCGGTAAGCGGTCGCCGCCGGCGGGCGGTCCCCCGCACGGCCGACGCGACCGTCCTCTTTCGACGCGAACCCGGGGTTCGCCGGACGCGGTGTCGCTCGTCGGAACATGCTCGGTCAGGGATTTGAACCACGGCCGAACGTGCTCGCTCCGCTGTGCGCGTTCGGTCTACTTCAGATCCCGACGCTGCGCGTGGTTCTCTCCACTCCGTTCCAAGAACCATGCTCGGTCAGGGATTTGAACCCTGGTCGTCGGCTCGAAAGGCCAACATGATTGGCCGGACTACACCAACCGAGCGCGTCCGTTCCTACCCGGCGGGACGTGTTAATCCCATCGGATCCGAGTGCGGGCAGCGCCCCGCGGGCGGGCCACGACCCGCCCGCGGTCGGCCGGTCAGGTCCAGTCGTCCAGCCCGGTCTGGGTGAGCGCCTCCGCGATCCGGTCGAAGCCGCGCTCCACCTCGTCGGGGTCGACCTCCCACTCGTCGACGACGTACGCCCGGGCGGCGTCCACGTCGGGCGTGACCGCGGCGTCGAACTCGTAGTCGTCGGTCACCGGCGGCTCGAAGAAGAACTGCCGGACCCGCTCGGCGTTCGGGATCTCCGCGTCGCGTGCGGAGAGCACGCCGAACAGGTCGCCGTGCTCCTTCACCGCCTTCAGGGCCGTCTTCGGGCCGATCCCCCGGACGCCCTCGTTGAAGTCCGTCCCGCACAGCATCGCCACGTCCACCAACTGTTCGTAGGTGATGTCGTGGTCGGCGAGCGTCTTCTCCAGGTCCATCAGCTCCGGGTCGCCCTTCGAGGTGAGCTGTCGCAGCGTCAGCGGCCCGCCGAACAGCATCGTGTCGTAGTCCTCGCTGCCGGCGTAGTCGACGTCGCCGACGCGGTTCATGTACGCGCACTGCGCCTCGCCCTCGGCGGGCGCCTCCACGACGGGCACGTCCAGCAGGTCCAGCAGCTCCCGCGAGGTCTCGTGGATGGTGTCGGTGAGCCGCTGGGTGCGCGCGTCGAGGCGGGCGGCCTCGACGTCGTCGCCGCGCTCCTCGGCCTCCCGCTTGCGCTCCTCGGCCTTCTCGCGCGCCTCGCGGCGCTTCGCCACCTCGTCGTCCTTGAGGTCGGTCACGCCGCCGTCGAAGACGAATACGGGGGTGAGGTCGTTGTCGAAGAACTTCGGGAGCCCCTGCACGATGCCGATGAGGTTCGCGACCTCCTCGCCGTCCGCGGTGGTGTACCGGTGGTCGCTGGTAAACTTCACCGTCGTCGTGAGGTAGCGGTACAGCCAGTTGTGCGCGTCCACCGCGACCACCCCGGAGACGTCCCCGAAGGCGACCTCCTCGATGTGTGCGATGTCACGGAGATCCGCGTTTCCCATTACCGGACCGTGGGGTCGGCGGGGTTTGAAGCTCCCGAGTCCCGGACGGGGCGGCCCACGGGTTCGTCACGTCGGGACCGGCGTCAGTTCCCCCGCTGCTCCTTCCACTCGGACCTGAGGAGGCCGTACCTGACGAGGTCGCGGTGCTCGCCGTCGACGAACCGGTGCTTCCGGGAGCGACCTTCCTCGCGGAAGCCGAGCGACTCCAGAAGCCCCCGGGAGGCCTCGTTGTAGGCGTAAACCCCGGCGGCGACGGCCGGCGCGTCGTGGACGCGGAACACGTAGTCGACGACCAGGCCGACGGCCTCGGTGCCGTACCCCTCGCCGTGGACGGCGGGGACGAGCCAGTAGCCGAGTTCCGGGCGCTTCCAGTCGGCATCCGCGACGTCGACCGAGCCGATCGGGCGCGTCTCCCCGGCGGAGGGGTCGCGGTCGGTCGCGACGGCGTCAGGGTCCGATCCCGCCTCGTCGCCGTCGAGACACACCAGAAAGCGGGTGCCGTCGTGCTCCTCGAAGTGCTCCTCGATCTCCTCGCGGTTCCGGACTGCGTTGCCGAGCGGGTACCGGACCGCGGGCTCGGTGAACGCGCGCTGCAGGAAGGGGACGTCCTCGCGCTCGACCGTCCGGAGGGTGACGCGCTCGCCCTCGACGATGCGTGTGCCGGGCATACCGGGTCGACCCGGGCCGGGGGCAAGTGCCTTCGGGGGTCCGTGGGTGCGGTCGGGGGATCCCGACCCTCACTCGCCGCCGCCGTCGACGACGTCGGGCGGCCCCCGCTCGCGCTTGCGCTCGGCGAACGCGCGCTCGCCGTCGCCCACGTCGTCGCGCGCCGCGATGGTCGCCAGCCCCTCGCGGTAGGCCGCCGGGTCGAGGGCGGCCGGCTCCTCCGCGGGCCGCTCCAGGACGAGTTCCGCGATGCCCGTCTCGCGGCCCGTCCACGCGAAGCCGACCTTGTAGAGCGCCTCGTAGCTGTAGGCGTTGTTGACGGCGATGCGGACGCGCTCGTAGCCACGCTCGGCCGCGCGCCCGACGACGAACCGGCACAGCCGCGGGCCGACGCCGTCCCCGCGTCGCCCGCGGCGGACGCTCACGTAGCGGAGCCACAGCGCGTCGGGGTCGGTCCGGTCCGCGCTGAAGGCGACGACCGCAGCCGGGTCGACGTACTCGCGCTTCGGCTCCGCCGGCACCGCGAACTCCGCGGGGTCGTCGCCGGCGCCGTCGGCGTCGAGCGCGACGGCCTTCCCGGTGGTCGACATCGCGAACTTGCCGGCGTAGGCGTACGCGCGGTGGTCGAGCCTGAGGACCACGTCGTCCCCGGGCCAGCCGAGCAGGCGGAACTCCACGGGACACGTTGGCGCCGACGGGGCTTCAGTTCGGCGGCGGGAGGGTCACGGCGCCACGGCTAACTCCCCGCGCCCCGACCTCCCGGTATGTTCGGGCACGGCGACGTGGGCTTCTTCGACCGGATCGCCCCGCTGTACGACGTCTTCATGCCGCCGACGCTCCCCGAGGATCTCCGCGCGGGGCTGGCGTTCGCCCACCGCCCGGTCGAGCGCGTGGTCGACCTCGGGGGCGGGACGGGGCGGGCGAGCCGCACGCTCCGGCAGCTCGACGTCGAGGCGGCCGTGTTCGACTACTCCGGGGGGATGCTGCGTCGCGCCCGCGAGGAGGGCGTCCCCGCCGTCCGCGCCGACGCCGCCCGTCTCCCGGTTCGGGACGCGAGCCTCGACGCGGTCGTCGTGACGGACGCGCTCCATCACTTCCCGGACCCGGAGGCGGCGCTCCGGGAGGTCGCCCGCGCGCTCGCGCCCGGCGGCGTCGTCGTGATCCGGGAGTTCGACCCCGGGACTCGTCGCGGACGCGCGCTCGCGGCGCTGGAGTCGCTGGCGGGGATGGATTCGCGGTTCCTCCGCCCCCGGGAGCTGACCGGGAGGCTCGAGGACGCGGGCCTGCGCGGCCACGTCGTCGACCCGGGGTTCGGCTACACCGTCGTCGGGGTGCGGCCGAGCGACGGGCCGGTCGACGGCGCGTCGGGGGAGGGGGACGTCCCCGCGACCGACGAGGAACGCGGGCGTTAAGCCGGCCCGGCGTAACTCCCGGACATGGCAACGGACTCGGGCACGGACTCGTTCCTCGCGAACCGGGTCGACGCGGCCGCGCTCCCGCTCGCGGTCGGCGACCTGCTCGTCATCGTCGCGTTCATCTACGCCGGCTCGCTCCGGCACGGTACCGTCCCCTTCCCGCCGGCGGGGGTCGGCGACGTGCTGGCGCTGCTCGCGGTGGCCGCGCCGTTCCTCGTCGGCTGGGCCGTCGCCGCGCCGCTGGTGGGCGCCTACTCCGCCGGCGCCGCCGAGTCGGCGAAGGCGTCGGTGCCGCTCGCGGTCCGCTCGTGGGTCCCCGCGGCCGTCGTCGGCCTCGCGCTGCGCGCGACGCCGTTCGTCGACGGCGGCGTCGCGGTCACGTTCGCGGTCGTGATGCTCCTCGTCGGGTCCGTGTCGTTGGGGCTCTGGCGGTACGTGGCCGGGCAGTTCCTCTGAGGGCGGACGCGTCGGTCACGCGTCGCTCTCGCCGTTCCGTCGAGAAGTTCGGTGGGGCTGGGATTCGAACCCAGGAGGCTTGCGCCATCTGCTTTCAAGGCAGACGCAATAGGCCACTCTGCCACCCCACCACGCTCACACCTTCCGCGGTCCGCGTCTAAGTCCTAACGGTCGGTCGCCGCCCCGGCGTCGCCGCTCCCGTTCCCGCGCTCGCTCCCGGTCTCGCTCGCACACCCGCTTCAGCTCCCGTCGACGACGACCGCGCCGTCGCGCACGCGCAGGCCGTGTTCGTGGACGAACGTCGCCGTGTGTTCGGGGACGACCCGCTCGGCCTCGATCCGGCTCCACAGCACCGGCAGCAGGTCCCGCAGGTCGGCGGCCGTCTCGACGGCGACGTGCATCGGGAGGAACTCGACGCTGTGGGCGGCGTCGTTGGCCCGGTCGACGAGCGTCTCCAGTTCGGCGTCGCCGAGGGCGGCCTCGAAGTCGACGGGCGCGGTGAAGCCCGCGTAATACGTCCGCCCGCGGGTGCTCGGGCCGAGGACGGTCTGGTTCCCCCGGAGCTTCATCGCCGCCGAGTCGATCACCGGCCGGGTGAGCAGCGGGGCCGTCCCGCGGGTCACGGCGACCGAGTCGACGCCCTCCTCGCGGAGGAGGTGCGTGGCGGTGTTGCCGGCGCGCGCGGAGACCGAGGAGCCGACCTGCGGCTCGAATCGCGCGTCGGTCACGTCCTCCAGCGCCTCGCCGGCGAGCGCGCGCAGCTCCGCCTCGCTCGTGGTCCCGGTCACGTGCTCGTCGGGCAGGAGGTCGTCGGGCCGGTAGTTGACGAGCAGGTCGCCCCCCGAGCGCTCGACGGCGCGGAAGGTGTCCTTCAGCGTCGCGGCGTACAGGTCGGCCGCCGCGTCGGCGTCGAGCGGCGTCGACTCCGCGAGGGCGGGCAGGGCGAGTCCGGGCCGGGGCGGGTCCGCGAGGACGGCGACGACGGTCATACCCGCGACTCGGGCGGCACGGGCAAAGGGATTTATCAAACGCCCCGCCGCAGCCGGGACATGGAGTTCGTCGCCTCGCTGGTCCGACTCGGCTCGCTGCTGTCGGTGCTCACCGCCGCCGCCGCCGTCGCGTTCCTGCTCGCGACCGGGACCGCCGTGAGCGACGTCCCGACGGTCGGGCTGGTCGCGACGGGGGTCCTGCTCGCCGTCGCCGTCCTCTCGGCCGTCGCGTGGGGGCGCCGGACGGCGCCGGCACGCTGGGAGACGTCGTACTGGTGAGTAGAGGGTCGCGACCGCGGCTCGACCCGGTCAGCGGCTCCGGCGACCCTTCGTCTGGCGGTAGTCGCGCGAGAAGACGTTCTCGGTCACGTGCTCGACGAACGCGTCGGCGTCGGCGTCGGTGAGGTCGTCGAGGTCCTTCATCGGCAGGAGTTCGAACCCCCGACCACGCACCGTGGTCGCGTGTTCGGCGTCGGCGTCGAAGGAGTCGGGCGCGCGGGTGGTGTACTCGATGGCGAGCGCCTCCAGCGCGCGCTGGCCGACCGGGACGATGAGCTCCGGATTGATCATCCGCACCTCGGCGTTGAGGAACGGCTCGCAGTTGCGCTCCTCCTCGTCGGTGGGCGGGCGCTCGGGGTGGCGACACCGCGTCAGGTAGGTGGTGTAGACGTTCTGGAGGTCCGGCTCGTCGGCGTCGGGCGGCGAGCGCGAGAGGCCCAGTTCGTCGAGGACGCGCTGGATGCGCCGCCCCGCCTCGTCGCCGGTGAAGGGAACGCCAGTCCGCTCGGCGCCGGCGGTGGGCGCCTCCCCGAGGACCAGCACCTCCGCCTCGGCGTCGCCGTAGCCGTGGACGACGCGCTCGCGGCACTCGACGAGCGCGGGACAGTGCTGGCAGTCGGTGTCCATCCCGTAGGGGTTCGAGAGTTCCTCCTGGTGCGGCACTGATCCCGGTTCGGTGGGTGCGGGGTTTAATCGTGTGGTCGATCGGGACGAGTGGTTGTCGGTGGCGTATCGGTTCGGACTGGCTCGGATCGGACTACCGTGGTGCCGACCGCGAAATCCCCCGCGGCCCCTTTCAGTCCCGCCCGCGGCGACCGCACCGCCGCCTCGTCCTCCCCGACCGATTGCGCTCCTCACGCTCGCTCCGCTCGCGTTGCGGTGTCCGCGGGCGACCCGCGAGTCGCCCGCGGGCTAGCGAGACCGAAGGTTTCGCGATGCTCATCCCTCGCGCGCTCCCGGCGGGCACTACCCGAGACCTTCGGTCTCGTGAGATCACACTCGTTTCACTCGCGTGATCGGAGGCCCGCCGGCGCGCGCCACCGCGGCTGCCGGATCGACGGGAGAATCGTGTCGGAGCCGCCGGACCGTCCCGCCCTACGCCCGCTTCTGTATCTCCTCGCGCAGCACGTCGCTCACCACCTCGCCGTCGGCCTTCCCGCGCAGCGCGCCCATCGCCTCGCCCATCAGGCCCGAGAAGGCGCCCATGCCCTCGGCCTCGACCTGCTCGGCGTTGCGCTCGACGACCTCGGCGACCGCCTCGCGCACCTCGTCCTCGTCCACTCCGGAGAGCCCGGCCTCCTCGACGGCCTCCTCGGCGGTCAGGTGTGGCTCCTCGGCGAGGACCGTGAGCACGTCGCCGACGCCCTCCTTGGCGAGGTCGCCGTCCTCGACGAGCGCGAACACCTCGCGGAGGTGGTCGTCGGTCAGTTCCCCGACGGGCACGTCGTCGCGCCGGAGCTCCGTCAGCGTCGACTCCAGCGTCGTCGCCGCGAAGGTGGGGTCGACGCCGTCGGCGACGACCGACTCGAACAGCGGCATCCGGCGCCCGTACGCGACCTGCTCGGCGAGGCCGGCGCCGAGGCCGTACTCCCGCTGGTAACGGTCGACCTTCTCGGTAAGCAACTCGGGGGTCTCGACCTCGCTCGGGTCGGGCTCGACGGGCGGCACGTCCGTCTCGGGGTACAGCCGGGCGGCGCCGGGGAGCGGCCGGAGGTAGCGGGTGGTGCCGTCGTCGTTCGCGCCGCGGGTCTCCTCGGGGACGCCCTCGATGGCCGTCTCCGCCCGCTCGGCGGCCGCGTCGATGGCGAGGTCGGCGGTCTCGGGGTCGTCGGCGACGAGCGCGACCGCGTCCCCCTCCTCGGCCTCGACGGCCTCCCGGAGCGCGTCGACCTCCGCCTCGGTGACGCCGTAGGCCGGAAGCTCGTCGGTGTGGAAGATGCCGCCGGCGCCGTGGCGCTTCGCGTGGTCGGAGAGTTCGGTGCCGAGCCGGCGGTCGGGGGCGATCTCGCGGCCCACGAGCCCCTCGAAGCCCGCCAGCCGGACCGCGCGAACGACGCCGCCCGAGTCCAGCGCGCCCGCGATGACGCCCGAGTCGGTGTCCGCGAACACGTCCGTCACGTCGGTCGGCTCCCCCACCTCTGCGTCGCGCCCGTCGAGCTCGGCGGCGACGTCGACCAGCTCCTTCTGGCGGCGCACCTCCGTCTCGACGATCTCGTCGATCTGGTCGAGCGCTTGGACGCCCTTGATCTCGACGCGGGCGCCCTCCTCGATGGAGACGTTCACGTCCTGGCGGATGGTGCCGAGGCCGCGCTTCACGGTCCCCGTCGAGCGCAGCAGCATGCCGATGCGCTCCGCGGCCTCGCGGGCCTGCTCGGGGGTGGTGATGTCCGGCTTCGTGCCGATCTCGACCAGGGGGATACCCAGCCGGTCGAGCGAGTAGCGGACGCCGTCGTCGGTCTCCTCGACGCGCTTGGCGGACTCCTCCTCCAGCATGAGGTCCTCGATTCCGACCGGGCCCTCGTCGGTCTCGATCTCGCCCTCCCGGGCGAGCAGGGTGGAGCGCTGGAAGCCGGAGGTGTTCGACCCGTCGATGACGATCTTGCGCATCACGTGCGCCTGGTCGACCACGTCCATGTCGAGCAGATCGGCGATCTGCATCGCCACCGCCAGGGCCTCCTCGTCCATCTCGTGGGGCGGCTCGTCGTCCTCCTCGACGAGGCAGGTGGTGTCGTACGCGAGGTACTCGAAGGTGCGGTCGACCCGCGACTCCTCGAGGGCGGCCTCGTCCACCTCGCCGAGTTCGGACTTCGTCGGGTGGAGAAAGCGGGTGATCGTGCGCTCGGACTCCTCGGGGTCTCGGAGCGTCGTCGGCGAGTCACAGAAGAGCTTCGTCGCCGTGTCGAGCTGCTGGTGGATCTCCAGCCCCGCGACGAGGCCGAGGTCCTCGGGATCGAACGAGCGATCGGTCATTGGGCGGACCTGCGGCGGCCGGGGAGAAAAAGGGTGTGAGTCGGGGCGGCGCCCCCCGTGTCAGTCGACCGTGTCGGCTCCGTCGGCCGCGGTGGCGACCGCGGGCGCCGCGTCGTTCCGGGGGGTACCCGTCACTCCACGCGCTTGAGGCCGTCCCCCAGGCCCCTCGCGTCACAGCCCTCCTCGGGACACGCGTAGTGCCAGCCGTCCTCGGTCGCCCGTCCCTCGGGGAACTCCGTCCCGCATCGTCGACATCGCAGGAGGTCCCGACCGGTCGCTCTCGCTGTGAGCTGAGGCATACCCGATACCTTCGACCGGGAGGAATTGAACGTACCGGTCTGTTCCGGACGGTAGGAGTCCGAACTCGACCGTTCTCGTGATCGCAAGGGGGCGCCGCGATCGGCGGGATCACGGAGCGGACGCCCCGAACGCGATCCCGCCGTCTTCGCCCGATTCGGCTTCCGGGGAGACGAGCCCGGGGCCGACGGGACAGCTATTTTGCCGGCTCCCTGCGTCGGTCCGGCGGATGCGCGACCTCGACGAGACCGACATGGAGATCCTCCGGATGCTCGCGGCGGACGGCAGACGCCCCTACAGCGAGATCGGCGAGGCGGTCGACCTCTCGGCGCCCGCGGTCTCCGATCGCGTCTCGCGTCTGCGCGAGGCCGGCGTCATCCGGCGGTTCACCGTCGACGTGGACCGCTCGACGCTGCGGGCGGGCACCCCGGTCCTGCTCCGGTTCGAGCTCCCGCCGGGCGGCGCCGGCGACGTACGCGAGTCGCTCCGCGCGAGCGAGGCGGTCGAACACGTGTTCACGACCGCCGAGAGCGACGTCGTCGCGTACGCCCGGGTCGCCGACGACGCCGTCGGCGAGTGGGTCGCCGCCGTGGTCGGCGCCGACGCCGTCGAGGACTACTCAGTCGACCTCGTCTCGGAGGTGGACTGGAGCCCGGGCGTCAGCGTCAGCGCGACCGAGTTCGCCCTGGAGTGCGACGAGTGCGGCAACAGCGTCACCAGCGAGGGCGTCGCCGCGCGGATCGGCGGCACCCTGTACCACTTTTGCTGTCCGACCTGCGAGTCGACGTTCGAGGAGCGCTACGAGCGTATGGAGGAGGGCGCGACCTGACGCCGGACACCGACCCCGGACCCCCGGCGGTCCCGGCTACCGCTCGGAGACCGGAACCCACGTCCGGCCCGTCTCTCCCACGTATCTGGCGCGCGGCCGGATGATCCTGTTGTCCGAGAGCTGTTCGAGGCAGTGAGCGGTCCACCCCCCAACCCGGGCGACCGCGAACGTTGCGGTGAACAGGTCCTTCGGGACGCCGATGCCGTGCAGGAGGACGGCCGTGTAGAACTCCACGTTCGTCTGCAGGCTGTGGCCGGCCTTGTGCTCGGCCAGCGCCTCGACGCCGACCCGCTCGGCCTCGCGCGCGGACTCGAAGAAGTCCGTGTCGCCGGACGCCTCGTAGAACGACTCGGCCGCCTCCGAGAGCACCGCCGCGCGGGGGTCGCGCACCTCGTACACCCGGTGGCCGAACCCCATGAGCCGCTCGCCGGCGTCGAGGCGGTCGCGGACGGCCGCCTCGGGGTCGCCCGACTCGTGGATCTCGACGAGCATGTCGAGCACCGGGCCCGGCGCCCCGCCGTGGAGCGGCCCCTTCAGGGCGCCGACCGCGCCGGTCACCGCCGAGATCACGTCCGACTCGGTCGAGGCGATACATCGGGCGGTGAACGTCGAGGCGTTCAGCCCGTGGTCGACGACCGTGTTGAGGTACGTCTCGATGCCCCGGACATCCGCCTCGTCGGGCTCTTCCCCGGTCAGCATGTACAGGTAGTTCGCGGCGTGTCCGAGGTCCTCGCGTGGGGCTACCGGGTCCTCGCCCTCCCGGTGCCGCCAGTAGGTCGCGACGATCGTCGGCAGCACCGCGACGGCTCGCAGGGCGTCCCCGGAGGGGTCGGTCGCGCGATCGCCCGTGTCGACGTCCCCGTCCCCCCCGTCGGCGTCGTCGTCGAGCGTCGCGGCGGCCACACCCATCCGGAGCGCGTCCATCGCGGGCAGGTCGGCCTCGGCGGCCGCCCGGAGCGTCTCCCGTACCTCCGGTCCGATCCCGCGGCGTGCGGCGAGGTCCGCCCGGAACGAGTCCAGTTCCTCGGCGTCGGGGAGGCGGTCCTCCCGGAGGAGGAACACCGTCTCCTCGAACGTCGCGTTCCCGGCGAGCTCCCCGATCGGGTAGCCGCCGACGATCAGCTCGCCGGCCTCGCCGTCGATGCTGCTCAGGCGGGTCTCGGCGACGGTGACGCCCTCGAGCCCGCGTGCGATGTCGTCCGTCACGCGTACACGGTTACGCCCCGCCGATAAAAACGGGGAGGGGCCGATCAGTCCTCGCCGAGGATGCCGCGGCGGGTCATCGCCTCTGGGTCCAGCACCTCGTCGGCCTCCTCCTCGGTGAGGTAGCCCTTCTCCAGGACGACCTCCCGGACGGTCTTGTCCTCCTTCAGCGCGGTCTTGGCGACCTCGCTGGCCCTGTCGTAGCCGATCGCGGGGTTGAGCGCCGTGGCCAGCGCCATCGACTGCTCGACGCGCTCCTCGCAGAACGCCTCGTTCGCCTCCAGCTTGGCGACGAACCGCTCGCCGAACACCTCGCTGGCGTTCGCCAGCAGTTCGGCCGACTGGAGGAAGTTGTGCGCGAGCACCGGCTTGTAGAGGTTGAGGTCGATCTGTCCCTCGGCGGCGCCCGCCGAGACGGCCGCGTCGTTGCCGACGACCTGCTTGTGGACCTGGTTCACCGCCTCGGCGACGACGGGGTTGATCTTGCCCGGCATGATCGACGAGCCCGGCTGGTTCTCGGGCTGTTCGATCTCCCCGAGCCCGTTGCGCGGGCCGGACGCGAGCAGCCGGAGGTCGTTCGCGATCTTGTTCAGCGAGCCGGCGACGGTGCGGAGCGCGCCGTGGGCCTCCGACATGGCGTCGTGGGCCGCCTGCGCCTCGAAGTGATTGTCGGCCTCGCGGAACTGCGTGTTGGTCTCCTCGGAGATGTACTCGGCGGCGAGTTCGGGGAACTCCGGATCCGTGTTGAGGCCGGTACCGACGGCGGTCCCGCCGAGCGCCAGTTCGCGGAGGTGGTACCGGGTGTCGCCGACGCGCTTGATCCCCTTCCGTATCTGCGCGCGGTAACCGCCGAACTCCTGGCCGAGGCGGACGGGCGTCGCGTCCTGGAGGTGCGTGCGGCCGGTCTTGACGACGCCGTCGAACTCCGCTTCCTTCTCCTCGAGGGCGGCGTGGAGTTCCTCCAGCGCGGGCATGAGGTCCTTCTCGACGGCCTCCAGCGCGGCGACGTGCATCGCCGTCGGGATCACGTCGTTGCTCGACTGGCCGAAGTTGACGTGGTCGTTCGGGTGGACGACGCGCTCGCCGACCTCCGCCCCGGAGATCTCGGCCGCCCGGTTGGCGATCACCTCGTTGGCGTTCATGTTCGAGGAGGTGCCGGACCCGGTCTGGAACACGTCGACCGGGAACTGGTCGTCGTGCTCGCCGGCGATGACCTCGTCCGCGGCCTCGACGATCGCCTCGGCGGTGTCCTCGTCCAGGTGACCCAGGTCCCGGTTCGCCCGTGCGGCCGCCTTCTTCACGACGCCGAGCGCGCGCACGAAGCGGCGCCCGAACGTCACGCCGCTGATGGGGAAGTTCTCGACGGCGCGCTGGGTCTGTGCGCCCCAGTAGGCGTCGGCGGGTACCTGCATCTCGCCGAGGCTGTCCGACTCCGTCCGGTACTCCTCGTCGGTGTCCTCGCTCATACGCGGCGACTCGGGCGCAGTCGTCGTAAAAGGCACCGATACCCCGCCGGCGATCCGACGTCCTCGTCGGGGTTCCGGTCGCCGCCACGCGGTCGCGACCGGCGCGCGGTCCGTCGCCGTGAGTCACCGACGCCGGTGGCTGTTTCAACGCGCGGCCCCATGCGGTCCCATGGCGACGTACCGACGCCGCGTGCGAGTCGCGGCGCCGCTGGCGGACGTGTGGGAGTTCCACTCGGGGATATCCGGCCTCGAAGCGCTCACGCCGGGGTTCATGAACCTCCGCGTCGAGCGGGTGGAGGGGCCGGACGGCGAACTCGACCCGGAGGTGCTGGTTCCGGGGACCCGGGTCGAACTGAGCATGCGGCCCCTCGGCGTCGGGCCGCGACAGACCTGGGTGTCGGTGATCGACGAGCGCGAGGCCGACCTCGGTGCCGGCCGGGCGTCGTTCGTCGACATCATGGAGGAGGGCCCGTTCCCGACGTGGCGCCACACCCACCGCTTCTACGAGCGCGGCGACGGAACGGTCGTCGACGACGAGGTCCGGTACGAACTCCCGGGCGGGTCGCTCGGGCGAGCGGCGTCGCCGCTCGGCTGGGTCGGCTTCGAGCCGATGTTCCGGTACAGACACCGGAAGACGAGGGAGCTACTGGAGTAGTCGGCTATCCGTCGGTCGCCGACTCTCCGGACGCGGGCGATCACGCCTCGCGTGCTCTCGCCGTCGTGATCACGCCCGCGAGCACGACGCTCCCGCCGACGACCGTCACCAGCGACGGGAACTCCGCGAGCAGTACCATCGCGAGGATCGTGCTGCCGACCGGCTCCCCGAGCAGGGAGACGGAGACGACGCTGGACTCGACGTGTGCGAGCGCCCAGTTGATCACCGTGTGACCGAACACGCCCGGCCCGGCGGCCATCGCGAGGAAGAGTATCCACTCGTCGGTCCCGTACCCCAGCAGCGGGTGACCCCGCACGACCGTCGCCGCGAGCAACGCGAGCGCGCACGTCGTGTACACGACGACGACGTACGGGAGCAGCGGCAGTCGCTGGCGGAGCGACCGTCCGAGGAGCACGTACGCGGCGGCCGCGCCCGCCCCCAGTACCGCGAGCGCGTTCCCGTACAGGGGGTCGGGCCCCGTGACCGCCGGCGCGGCCCCGAGCAGGGCGTCGCCGACGCTCATCACGGCCATCCCGGCGAGCGCGACGGCGATCCCCGCGACCGTCCGCGGGCCGACCCGCTCGTCGAGCAGCGCCCACGCGCCGACCACGACGAACAGCGGCTGGGCCTGCACGAGCGTCACGCTCGCGGCGACGCTGGTCCACCGGAGGCTCTCGAACCACGACGCGAAGTGGACCGCGAGCGCGACCCCCGAGAGCACCGCCAGCAGGAGGTCTCGACCCCCGATCTCACCGAAGGCGGCCCGGTCGCTCGGCCGGGCGAGCGCCACCGGGAGCAGCAGCGCGACCGTGAAGACGACGCGGTACAGCGCCTTCACGAGGCTCGGGGCGCCGCTCCACTCGACGAGGATGGCGCTCGTCGAGACGGCGACGACGGCCACGGCGAGACCCACGAGCGGGGGGACGCGCTCCTCCAGCGCGTCGATCGCGGCGAGCGTCGACACACCCGTCCCTACGCGGGTGTGTGGGTATCGCTTGCGGTTCCCGCCCGGACGGTCGGAGCCGGTCCGTCGACCGCCGTCGGAACGGTGAACGACTGTCTGGCGAACTGGCGACGCGGGAGTGTGGTCCGTCGGCGGCCGTGACCTCGACGGCCCGTGCGCGGGCGGCGCGTCGCGCGACCGCTGTACGCCCGCGGGTGGAGAGTCAGGTCACGGGGAGTGTGCCCCCGTCATCGGTGAAGAAGGTTCGTCGGTGATGGGTTCGGGAGCGACGTCAGGACTCTCCCGGGGCGTTCGCCTCGCGGGTGTAGTCCGGCCGGGTCTCGTAGGCGATCGGGTCCTCGATCCCGAGGCGTTGGAACGCCTGGAGGCGGAAGGCGCAGGCGTCGCAGGTGCCGCAGGCGGGCGCCTCCTCGCGGTAACAGCTCCACGTCAGCTCGTAGGGGACGCCGAGTTCGCGGCCGCGGGCGGCGATGTCCGTCTTGGAGTCCTCAACGAACGGCGCGACGACGTCGATGTCGGTCTCCGGCTTCGTGCCGACGTCGACCATCCGCCCGAACGCCTCGAAGAACTCCGGGCGGCAGTCGGGATACCCCGAGTAGTCCTCCGAGTGGGCGCCGACGAAGACGGCGCCGCAGTCGTTCGCCTCGGCGTACGACACCGCCATCGAGAGGAGGTTCGCGTTCCGGAACGGGACGTACGAGGACGGGATCGCGTCGTCGTCGCCGTCGAGGTCGGCGTCCTCGACCGCCATCGAGGCGTCGGTGAGCGAGGAGGCGCCGATGCGCGCGAGGTGGTCGGTCTCGATGTGGAGGAACCGGTCGGGCGGGACCCCCAACTCCTCGCGGAGCGCCTCGGCGCACTCGCGCTCCTTCGTCTCGGTGTTCTGGCCGTAGGACGTGTGCAGGAGGTGGAGGTCGTAGCCGCGCTCGCGGGCCTCGTAGGCGGTCGTCGCGGAGTCCATCCCGCCCGAGACGAGCACGACCGCATCGGGGCGGTCGGAGCCGTCCGTGGCCGGTGCTGCGCCGTCGGGGAGGTCGGTTCGGTCCGTGCGGTCGATCGGCTCGGTGGGGTCGGTGTCAGTCATGGATTCAGGTCTCGGGGGCGTCGTTCCAGACGTCGACGTGGACGCGCGGCGTGTACCGGAAGCCGTACTCGACGGCCAGTTCGGCGACGGTTTCGCGGATGCCGGATAGCTGGTCGCGCGTCT
Organism: Halobaculum sp. EA56; assembly: GCF_051195075.1. Taxonomy (NCBI): domain Archaea; kingdom Methanobacteriati; phylum Methanobacteriota; class Halobacteria; order Halobacteriales; family Haloferacaceae; genus Halobaculum; species Halobaculum sp. EA56. The sequence goes on along the minus strand of NZ_JBNTJX010000015.1, from coordinate 13,517 downwards.
GCCCTTCGGGCATCAGCAGGACCTCCTCGTCCGGAACCGGCACGCTCGCGGCGTCGCGGACGCGGTCGACGAGGTCGGTGACCTCCGCCATGTCGTCGCGGCCGGTGACGACGAACTTCAGCTGGCTCTCGTAGCGCTCCACGAGCGTCGCGAGGGCGTCGACGTCGATGCGGTTCTCCTCGTGGCGGTCGGCCCACCCGCTCGCGAGGTCGGCGTCGCCCTCGCCGTCACCGTCGCGGGCGTCGAGTGCCGCCTCGGGAACGCGCTCGGGGGTCGGCGTCGACGACGCGAGCTTCGGGCTGATGCTCACGAGGTCGATCGGCGTTCCCTCGGGCGGGACGACGGTGCCGTTCGTCTCGACGGTGAGGTGGTGGTCGCCGGCGAGGCGGCCGAGGAGGTCGAAGCTCTCCTCGTGGATCGTCGGCTCGCCGCCGGTGAGCACGACGTGGTCCGGGTCGCGTGCGCGCACCTCCGCGGCGACCTCGTCGACGGCCAGCCACGCGTGCGTCGGCTCCCAGGAGGTGTGATACGAGTCGCAGAACCAGCATCGGAGGTTGCAGCCGCTCGTGCGGACGAACGTGCTCGGGACGCCGACGAGCCGTCCCTCGCCCTGCAGGGACGCGAACAGCTCGTTGACCGGGAGCGCCGGCCCCTCCGGAGCGGACTCGGGCCGCTCGACCTGGCTGGTGACCGGCACGGGTCAGACCCCGCCCGCGCACAGCTCGGCGGTCTCGCGCACCTCGACGGCGACCTCGGAGACGCTGTCGGGGAGCCGCTCGCGGAGCCGTTCCTCCAGCACGACCGACAGCACCTCCGCCGTCGGCGGCGCGTCGAGGACGACCAGCGCGTCGCCGTCGCCGGCGGCCTCGAACGCCTCGACGAGGGGGTCGCCCGACTCCAGGAGGAACCGGTGGTCGAACTCGCGGACCGCGTCGGTCACCTCGCCCTTGTCGACGACCCACCCCTCCGGGCCGAGGTCGCCGACGACCCTGACGGTCGCCTCGTAGTTGTGCCCGTGCGGCCGGCTGCACTTGCCGTCGTGGCGGAGCAGTCGGTGACCCGCGGAGAACCGGATCGGCCGGTCGCCGCCGACGACGAGTTCCCGCTCGCCCGCGTCGGCGAGTCGCTCGACGACCGCACGGTCGTCGGGGACGACCCTCCCTTCGTCTTCTTTGAATACGCTTCCGGTCATATCTATGGAATATCGAATGGTACATAAATAGTTATCCGAACGGGGCGCGACATCGCCGGTCCGGGACGCCGCGGGGCGACGCGGCGGCGACGGTTTTTGTGCGCGGCGACAGAAGTTCGTTCGTGACTCAGGACGACGACGAGACGGACTGCTCGACGGGGCGGGTTCCGGTCCGGGTCCGCCACGGGGACGGCGAGGCGACGCTGCACGTCGAACGCGGGGCGAGCCTCCGGGACGCGCTGCTCGCCGTCGACCGGGGGGACGGCACGGACCCGGATCTCTCGCCGTACGCGAGCGCGACCGAGCGGCTCAACTGCGGCGGGCGCGGGCTCTGTGCCACCTGCGGCGTCCGGGTGCTGTCGGGCCCGGAGCCTTCACACTGGCACGACCGCCTCGCCGACCGCTTCGGCTACCCGCGGCTGTCGTGTCAGGTCGTCGTCTCCGAGCCGATGACGGTCGAACTCCTCCCGGAGAAACGAGTCTGGGGCGGCCGCGAGTAGCGACCGCCGGGCTCAACTCGGTTGACCGGTCCCGCTGGCTCGGTCGCTTCGCTCACGGGTCACTTCGTTCCCCGTTCGCCTCGCGGACGCGCCCCGCTCGACCACGCTCCGCTTCCTCGCTGTGACGGGGACAGAAAGTCCGGGTTCCCCGATTTGAACACGCCGAGACGTTCCTGCTCGCTCGCTTCGCTCGCTGCGCGGGCTGCGACTCGTCTCTTCAAATCGTGTCACGGAGGAGTTCACGCGGCACGGCTCGCTCACGGAGTTCGCTCGCGACGTGCCGCGAGAAGTCCGGGTTCCCCGATTTGAACTCCTGCGGACGTGCTCGCTCCGCTGCGCGCGTCCGCCGTGCTCAAATCGGCTTACTGTCGGCTGCGTCGCCGTCGGCTCGGTCGCTCCGCTCCCTCGCTGTGACGGCGACAGAAAGTCCGGGTTCCCCGATTTGAACGGGGGGCAAGCCGATCTACAGTCGGCTGCTCTACCAGGCTGAGCTAAACCCGGATACATCCACAGATACCCGCCGATTCGGACTTAAGGGTTCTCATTCGACCCCGCCCCGTCACGTCGAGTCACGGTTCCGTCGCGGGGTTTATCGCCCGCGCCGAACACCGCGCGGACATGGCCGACGACGAGAGCAGACAGGCGACGTTCGGTGCCGACGGGGAACTCTCCGAGCGCGACCCCGACGCCGACGGCGCGAACGACTTCGGGAAGCCCAAGGGCGCCGACGAGACTGACGGCGGGTACAACCGCTACGCGGTGTCGAGCCTGCTCCAGAAGGCCGTCCGCCGCTCCGACGAGGAGGTCGCGGCCTGGGCCGCGTGGGAGCTCGCGCGCTCGGGGTTCGCGTGGAACCTCTGGGACCGCCTCCACCTCTACGTCGTCGAGGACCTCCGAGCCGGCCAGGAGGTCGCGCTCCTCGTGGAGCGGTACGAGGAACTCGCGACGGAGCGCTGGGAGCCCGGCGAGTGGCGAGGCCGGATCTGTGCGGTCCACGCCGCGCTCGCGTGCGCCCGGGCGGCCTCCTCGCGGGAGTCGCCGAACGCCGACGAGTTCTTCCGCAACGCCGCCGAGGCGCGGGCGGAGGCACGCGACAGCGGCGAGGAGCCGCAGGTCGACTTCCCGGTCGGCGAGTTCGAGCCCGGCGGCGAGTACGACGTCGCCTTCGACAAGCACACCGGCGAGGGGAGCCGGCTCGGCCGCGGCGCCGAGTTCTTCAAGACGCACGGCGCCCGCGTCGGGCCGGAGGGCGAGGGCGACCTCAGCGCGCGCTGGCAACGCCTGAACATGGCGCTCCACGAGGTCGACTTCTCGGGCGCGCAGGTCGCACACGCGGTCGATCCGGTCGACCCGGACGCGAGGTGGGACGAACCGGAGTTCGACGCGGAGGAGGGCGCAGAGCACCCGGACGGGTCCGGCAGCGGTGACGACGGGAGGGAGTGACCGTGGACCGCTCCGACGTCGACGACGCGGCGGCACTGGTCCGCCTCGGCGACGCGCTCGTGACCGAGCACGTCGCGATCAACCGCTACCGGCTTCCTCCGGGCGACGGCTTCCCGGGCGGCCTCCACGCACACGCCGACCAGGAGGAGGTGTTCGTCGTTATCGAGGGGGAAGCGACGTTCGAGACGCTCGACGGCGAGGTGACCGTCGCCGCCGGCGGGGCGGTGCGGTTCGCTCCCGGCGAGTACCAGACCGGCGAGAACCGCGGCGACGAGGAGCTCGTCGCGCTCGCGCTCGGCGCCCCGCGCGAGAGCGACGACGTGCGCGTGCCGGCCACCTGCCCCGACTGTGGCGCAGTCGGGCTCCGGCTCGACGCCGACGGCTCGGGGACCGTCTTTCGGTGTCCCGACTGCGGCGTCGAGCACGTCCCTGAGCCGTGTCCGGACTGCGGCGCCGACGCGCTCGCGTTCGTCACCGACGACGAGCACCGCCCGGTCGTAGCCTGCGACGACTGCGGGGCGACGTTCGCGGAGGCACCGCTCCGCGAGTAGCCTCCGAGCGCTCGCGACGCCGACCCCGACCCGCTCGCTACTCGACGGTCCGCTCGTGGACGCGGATCCCCTTCTCGGCGAGGTGGTTCATCTGCCGCTGTGCGAAGTCCTCCTCGCTGGTGCCGCGCGTCGCGAGCACGTACACGAGCGCCGCGCCCGCCGGGCGCATCGTCCGCCCGGCGCGCTGTGCCCCCTGTCGGCGACTCCCGCCCAGGCCGGACGCGACGACCGCCAGCTCGGCGTTCGGGAGGTCGATCCCCTCGTCCGCGATCCGGGAGACCACGAGCGTCCGGCGCTCGCACTGCCTGAACTCCTCGAACAGGCGCTGGCGGACGTGGTGTGGGGTTTCCCCGGAGACGAACGGGACGCCGAGGTCCCCGGCCAGCCGCTCGCCCTGGTCGAGGTAGTCGACGAACACGAGCGCCTTCGCGTCGCCGTGGCGCTCGCGGAGCCGCCGCACCTCGTCGGCCTTCGCGGGGTTGCTCGCGGCGGCCACGTGCCGCTCGCGCCCGTCGGCGCTGGCCCACTCGTTGCGCGCCTCGTCGTCGCGCCACGGCACGTACCGGATCTCCACCTCGGGCTCCTGGACGAACCCGGCGTCGAACAGCGCCCCCCAGTCGGTGCCGATGGGCGGGCCGATGAGGGTGAATATCTCCTCCTCGCGGTCGTCCTCGCGGACGGGCGTCGCCGACAGCCCGAGGCGGTGTTTGGTCTGGAGGTCCGCCGAGCGGCGGTACACGTCCGAGGGGATGTGCTGGACCTCGTCGTAGACGATCAGCCCCCACCCCCGGGAGTCGAACAGCGAGCGGTGGCGGTCCATCCCCGCGGTCTGGTAGGTGGCGACCGTGACCGGCCGTACCTCCTTCGCGCCGCCGTGGTACTCGTCGATCTGCGACTCGTCGAGGTCCGTGTGGGCAAGCAACTCCGTCCGCCACTGTCCCGCGAGCTCGCGCGAGGGGACGAGGATCAGCGTCTCGCCCCCGACGGCCGCGAGCACCGAGATGGCGGCGACCGTCTTGCCGGACCCGGGCGGCCCGACGAACACCCCGGACCGCTGGTCGAGGAAGCGGTCGCGCCAGTCGGCCTGGTACGCCCGGAGGTCGACGGTCAGCTCCACGTCCAGCGGCTCGCCCGAGTCGAGGTCGCGCTCGTCGACGACGGGGTAGCCCGCCTCGTACAGCACGCGCTTCACGTGGCCGATCTCCCGCTCGTTCACCCACGACTCGGTGTCCGAGAGGTCCGCCTGCAATACCGTCTCGTCGAGCTTCTGTCGGGCGACGTTGCCCATCAGCTCCTCCCGATCCGCCTCCAGCACGACGTAGCCGTCCTCGTGGGTCCGCAGGCGGAACTGCCGCGCGCGCTTCCACTGGTTCTCGACCCACTCCTCCAGGTGCGGCGAGCGCCGCGGGAGCACCGAGCGCATCCGCGCGAGCAGTTCCGGGAACTCCTCGAACGGGGCGGCCCAGACGTCCTCCTGACGGATCTCGTAGAGGTACCCGCGCGTCCCGGGCTCGGTCCCGGTCGAGTCCACGAGGTGCGCGAAGTCCGCGAGCATCGCGCGGGTGTACTGCGTGGGCTGGTCGACGACGACCTGTCGCCGCGTCGGGAACAGCACCACGCGCTCGCGGGCCGCGAGGTCACCCCACGAACTCGGGTAGTACACCACCGGGTCCGCCTCCACGTCGACGCGCTCCAGCGGGCCGTCGGCCGAGAGCGCGTCCAGGTCCGCGCGCGCCTCCGCCTGCGTACGCCCGGTCTCGCGGGCGACCTGCGAGGCCGTGAGCACCGGGCGCTCGGCCGCCTCGACCGCGTCGTAGAAGGCGTCGATCGTGAGGTCGTCCGCGGCGCCGTCGCCGTCCTCCTCGGTCATCACCCGCCGTAGGTCGCCGTCGCCTAAAGGGGCCGCGTTCGCGCGGTGAGTGCGGCCCCGCGTTGGCGCCCGCGTTCGAACCCCCGGCAGTGTCCGCCGTCCGCGCAAGCGACTTGACGGGCGAGGTCCTACCGACTCCGATGAACGGGCGGCTCCTCGACGCCGGCGCGTCCATGCTTCGCGACCGCGGGTACGACGTGACCCGTCCCGACAGCGGCGCGGAGCCGCCGGGGCTCGCGACGCCCGGGCCGGACGCGGACCCGCCGTTCGGGACGGCGCGCGAGACGGCGATCGACCCCCTCGGCGACGCCGACCCGACGACGGTGCTCTCGCGCCTGTGGACGAACCGCGACCGCGACCGGGCGACCCTGTTCGTCGTCGACGCCCGGCAGACCGCGGAGGCGGTCGCGGACCTGCTCGCGCCGCCGCTGGGCGTCGCGGCCGCCGACGGGGCCGGTCGGCGGACGTTCTTCGACGGTCCGGACCGCGTCCCGCTCGCCGAGGGCGGCTTCGCGGCCGTCCCCGCCGGGGACGACGTGGAGTGGAGGGAAGTCGGCGAGGGGGAGTCGTTCCGCCTGGAGCTGCGGACCGACGAGGAGACTATCGGCGCGCTCGACGGCGTCGGGGAGCTGGGCTCCCCGCCGCGGGCGACGTTCCCGTACGCCTACGAGCGCGACGAGGACAAGCGGATCCGCGTGCGCGACTTCCGCGGCCGGCCGGTCGAGACGTTCCCCGGCGTGAAGGCGATGCGCGCGGGCGGGTTCGCGCCCGTCGCCGCGCCGCTGGTCCCGGAGCATATGCTCGACGGCGACGTGGACGGCTGGTGGGGCGTACTCGTTGCCGAGGAGGACGCGGTCGTCGCCGGGCCGGTCGACTCGCCGGAGCGGTAGGACGCTGGCGAGGAAGTGAGGCCGCTCCCGCGCCGGAAGCGACGGCCGTACCTCACCGGGCGCCGCAGGGAAGCTCGCACAGCTCCCGCTTCGAGCGGAAGCGCGCGCCGCAGTCGTCGCACTCGACGTAGCCGTCGCCGGCGTCCGTGCGGACGCGGTGGCCGCCCACCTCGAAGGGGCGGGCGATCACGCGGGGTCGGATCCGCCCGGGGATCTGGCGGTCGCTGTGCTCGGAGAGGTCCGCGCGCAGCTGGATCGTGTGCACGTCGACCTCGCTCCAGCGGTCGGAGGCGAGGGCCGTGTCCCAGTCCGCGACCTCCGTCCACCCCGTCACCAGCACCGGCGAGGGGGTGTCGGTGTCGCCGACGACGACGACGAAGCGGACCCCGTCGCGGACGACCGCGAACCGCCAGCCGTCGGTGGAGTTCCAGCGGAGCTGGCCGTTCCTGATGGCGTCGCCGGCGACGGGAAGGGTGACGTAGCGACCCTGCTGGCGCAGGCGGCGACGGAAGTGGTCCGTCTGCGCGTACAGGCCGGGGTCGCGATCGGGCGGGGCCGAGGCGTCCCGTCCCCGTTCCGGGGTACCGGGCGAGCGGGCCCGTGCCCGGGTGGTCGTGTGCGAGCCGCCGCGACCGGTGTGCGCCGACGCCGCGGGGGCGTCGGCGGCGCCCTGTCGGGAAGCCACTATGTCGGCGTATGGGGTGTCCCGATATATACGTATTTCCCCGGGGGTACCGGGACCGATACTCGAATCGGCGCGTCGGCGCGGCTGGGCGACCGAAAAACGGGAGAACGGAGGGTGCCGCCGGCGCCTACCCCAGCAGGCCGAGCGCCTCGATGCGGTCGACGATCTCCTCGACGGCCTCCTCGGCGTCGTCGGTCCGCTTGCCGCCCGTGATGACGATCTTCCCGGAGCCGAACAGGAGGATCACCACGTCCGGCTCGTCCATCCGGTAGACGAGGCCGGGGAACTGCTCGGGCTCGTACTCGACGTCCTCCAGCCCCAGCCCGATCGCGAGGGCGTTGAGGTTGAGCTGGTGGCCCAGGTCTGCCGAGGAGACGATGTTCTGGACGGTGATGTCCGGGTCGTCCTCGACCGGGATCTTCAGCCCGCGCAGCTTCTCGAAGATGATCCCGAGGGCGTCGTGGACGTCCTCGATGCTCTTCGCGCCCGTGCAGACGATCTTCCCCGATCGGAAGATCAGTGCGGCCGCCTTCGGCTCCTGCGTCCGGTACACCAGCCCGGGGAAGTTGTCGGGGTTGAAGTCCGCCCCGGGGAGGTCCTCCGCCAGCGCTTCGAGGTCGAGCTCCTGCCCGATCCCCGTCGATGCCACAACGTTTTGAATCTCGATGGATTCTGCCGGGTCCGTCATGCGTCGTCGTTCCTCTACATCCCCTTATAAACCGATGGTTTATAAAGCCGGGTGTCTCCGCGGCCGCCGCCGCACGGTCACCGGTCGGCCGGGGGGTCGTTCCCCCGACGGTCGGCGAGCGCCCGCTCGACGGCTTCGACCGACCGCCCGGCGAGCGAGGCGGCGCGGGCCGGGGCGAGGCCGAACCGCTCGCACGCGACGGCCGCCCCGACGGCCGCCGCCGGGTGATCGCGGACGTGGTCGCGGCCGCGGTCGTCGGCCCGGTCGGCCTCGGCGCCGTCGCCGCCTCCCCCCTCCGGAGTCGGCGTCGACGCGGGCCGATCCGTCGCGGGGTCCGGAACCGCCGGAGACGGGGGTGTGGGGGGCGCGGCCCCGAACGCCGGTTCGCGCTCCCGGAGGCCGACCCACGCGGTCAGCGTCGTCGACAGGGCGGTCAGGGCCGGGTCCTCGGCCGAGGATCCTCGGAGCGGGTCGAGCGCGCCGACGAGCGCGAGCGCCCGCCGGGAGTCGCCGACGGTCAGCGCGTGCTCGACGGCGGCGTCCTGAACGGCGGCGACGGGCCCCTCCCGGTCGGTCCGTTCGTCCATCGGTCGGGTACAGGGCCCGTGGACGGAAAGGTGGAATCATATGCGATAGCTTCTCCAGTAAATTTATACTCCGAGCCGGTTCATCACTCGGCGAGATGACCGCACAGGCCGGGGAACGGGCGGTCGGTCGCCTCCACGCGGACACGGCGTCGCTCGCGGCGGCGGCGGCCGCGGCTGGGGGCGACCACGTCGCGCTCGTCGCCGACGGGTCCGTCGACCGGTGGCACGCCACGGTGGAGTCGGCGGCGGGCGGGTCCCCGCGGAGTTCCTTCCTCGTGAGCGTGGACGAGACGGTCCGCGGGGCCGCGGCGGCCGCGGCCGGCGGAGGCGCCGCGACCGCGGACGGACGCGCGGTGGGCGGCGGCGTGTCGCTCGCGGCCGTCGAGGCGCCGCTGCCCGACCCGGTCGAATACGTTCGTTCGATACTGACGGAGACGGTCGGCGACGGCGAGGACGGGCACGAGGGCGGGTCCGTCGTCGCCGACGACCTCGGGGCGCTCCTCCCGGTCGACGCGGACGTCGAGGCCGTCGTCGACGACCTCGTCGCCCTCGCGGGGGAGTTCGGACTGGAGTTTCACGCGGCCGTCGCCGGCGACGGCGCGACCGTCTCGGCGCTCGCGCGCCGCCTCCCGGGGGCCGACGACGCGGCGGACCGCGCGCTGGCCGAACACCTCGTGGACTACCTCCGCGACCGCGACCCCACCAACTTCGGTTACCTCCGTCAGCACTGGCGGGAGGCGCGCGCCGGCCTCGCCGCCGTTTCCATGACGTATCCGCAGTCGAAACAGGTCCACGCGGCGATCCCCGACCCGGAGACGACGCCCCGGACGCTCGGCGCGGCGCTGCAGGCGCTCGTGATCCTCGGCGCGCTCGACGTGTGGGGCGACACCGTCGCCGCGAACCGCTACGACCTCACCGGCTACGACCCCGCGCGCGTCGACGCGGTCGGCGCCGTACTCGACGCGCTCGAGGACTGACCGGCGACCCGCGTCACGCTCCCTCCGGGGTCCCCGTCTCCGGCGCCGAGAGGTCCCGGTCGACGACGGTCCCGTCCGACCGCATCCGCACGGTGCCGAGCGTGACCGTCTCCCCCTCGTCGGCGACCCGGTCCACCGCCCGGAGCGTCTCCGCCCGGTCGAGCGCCTCCCAGGTGACGCGCTCGATCAGCCGCTGGAATTCCTCGGGATCGCTCCATCCGGAGTCGATGTCCGAGGGGACGTGGACGACGAACCGGAACTCCTCGGCGGCGACGTGGATCCCGACGCCGAACGTGTCGCCGCCGTCCCCGTCGCCGCGGTCCGCCTGCCCGCCCTCGGTCCCCTCGTCGCTCATTGGCTTCAGGTAGCCGGCCGCCCCGCAAGAGTCCGTCGGGAGCGACCTCGGGAGTCAGATGCTGTCCTCGGGGCCGTGAACCGCCGCCATCCGGGTCGCCTCCGCCGCGTACCGCTCGCGGTCCGCCGGCTCTGTCGCTCCGAGTTCGTCGGGAGCCACGACCAGCGAGACGGGCGTCTCCCGTTCGTCGGCGAAGCTCGTCAGCGCGCGCTCCTTCCGGAAGTAGCGCTCGCCGGACTCGTCGGCGTACACGAGGATGACGAGGTTCAACTCGTCGTCCCCGTACGTCCGCTCGACGAGCCACACGCGTACCCCGTCGCGCTCGCCCCGTTCGCCGGTGGCCTCCGCCGTCATACCGTCCCCTATCCCCCGGCGGCCGATAAGCGGTCCCACGATTCCCGGCCGGCGAGGGTGTCCGGGTCGGGTCCCCGATCCGACGCGAGGGTTGAAAACGGATGCCGGACCCAGAACCCGTATCACGTAACGACAGTCGCGGGGTGCACGCGGGTGTGCGACGCCTCGCCCCGCGAGCGGAGCGAGGCCGAACGGGGCGAAGCCTCGGACGCGAACGGCGAACGGAGTGAGCCGTGAGCGCGCGAGCCCCCGGCTCGCATCCCGCCGGCGTCGCCTGTCAGCACCCGTCGAAACGACGCGAGCGGCGGCTTCGGGCTTCGGGGTTCGGGCGTCGGTCGGACGGGGGCGGGGAGCGGCGACGGGGAACGGACCGTCGGCTCAGTCGTCGGTCGGCGCGAGCGTCGCGTCCGCGTCGGCGTCCTCGTCGTCGCCGGCGGGCGTGGCGCCGCGCGGGTCCGCGTCGCGCCAGGTGCCGCGCCGGTACCACAGGTACGCGATGACCGCGCCGGCGGCGTTCGAGACCGCGAACGCCATCCAGATACCCGTCGAGTCGAACGCGGGGATCGGCAGCCCCAGGATGTCGGGCCGGGCGAGGCCGAGCGCGACCGGGAGGCGGATCACCCCGAGCATGATCACCGAGATGGCGGCGGCGGTCATCGTCTTGCCCGCACCCCGGAAACTCCCCGTGTACGCGCGCATGACGCCGATGAATCCGAACGTCGGCGCGACCCATCGGAGGAAGTCGGCCGACACCGTCACCACCGCCGGGTCGTCGGTGAAGACGGCGGCGATGGGCCGGGCCGCGAGGATGGTGACGACGCCCATCGCCGCGAGGATGACGAACATCGTCTTCGCGGCGATGCCGGCGGCCGTCGCCGCGCGGTCGGGCTTGTCGGCGCCGATGTTCTGGCCGGTCATCGTCTCGACGCCGCGGGCGACCGCGATGGCGGGGAGGAAGATGACCGAGAACACGCGCACGCCGATGCCGTAGCCGGCGACGACCGTCGTCGGGAACATCCCGACGATGACGAGCATCAGGTTCACCGACAGCGACCGCCCCGTCATCTCGACGGACGCGGGCACGCCGATGCGGACGATCCGCCTGGCGTACGAGAGGTCCGGGACCATGTCCCTCGGGAGGATCTGCACCCCGCGGTTCCCGCGGAGCATGATCGCCAGCCCGACCGCGAACGCGAGGGCCCGCGAGAAGATCGTCGCGTAGGCGGCGCCGGCGACCCCGAGTTCGGGGAACACCCACCACCCGAAGATGAGGAACGGGTCGATGACGATGTTGACCACGACCGTCAGCAGCATCACCAGCATCGGGGTGATCGTGTCGCCGTAGCCGCGCATGAGCGCGGTGAACACGAAGAAGCCGAACATGAACACCAGCCCCGACGAGATGATGCGCATGTACGCCGTCGCCCCCGGCAACACGGCCGGCGAGGCGCCCAGCAGCGCGAGGAAGTCGCCGACCACGAAGTACCCGAGGCCGCCGAGGATCAGCGAGGCGACGACCGCGAACGAGACGGTCTGGGAGGCGGCGTACCTCGCCTCCGCCTCCTCGTCGGCGCCGACGTGCTGCGCCACGAGCACCGACCCGGCGACGGTGATCCCCATCCCCAGCGAGAACAGGAGGAACACCATCGGGAACGCGAACGAGATGGCCGCCAGCGCCTCCGTGCTGTAGCGGCCCAGCCACAGCGTGTCGGCGAGGTTGTACGCCGTCTGCAGGAGGTTCGTGACGACGATCGGCACTGAGAGATAGAACAGCGGCTTGCCGATGCTCCCGTCGGTGAGGTCGAACTCCTCGCGGCCCTTGAACACCTTCGAGACCTGCTCGCCGAGCGTCATCGCGGGTTCCCCCCGTCATCGGCGTCGCGGTCGGCCGCGTCGTCCGACCGCCCGACGGGGTCGCCGGGCGAGACGGGGACCTCGACGCCGTCGACCACCAGGTCGAGGATGTCGTCGACGAGGTGTTCGCGCATCGTCACCACGTCGGCGCCGATGGCGGCGGCCCGCGTCCACGTGCCGTGGACGTACGTCAGGACGTGCTCGGCGATCTCCTCGGGGTCGGTCTCCTCGTCGTACTGTCCGGCCTCGACCGCCCCGGCAACGAGCGTCGCGATCTCCGCGCGGAGGTCCGCATCGAACCGCCGGAGCACCTCCCGGTACCCCTCGCGGTACGGCGCCTGCGCCTTGATCTCCATGAACGCCGTGTTGAACTGCTGGTCCGCCTCGTCGTCGACCGGTTCGAGCACCCGGCGGACGAGCGCGACGAGCTGCTCGACGGGCGTCCCCTCCGGGTGATCCGCGATCGTCTCGGCGAAGTCCTCGTGGAGGTACGCGAGGAACTCCCTGAACAGGTCGTCCTTCCCGTCGAAGTGGTAGTGGAGGGCGGCCTTGCTCTTGTCCGTCTCGTCGGCGATGTCCTGCATGGTGAGGTCGGCGTACCCGTGTTCGCACAGCGCGCGGTACGTCGCCTCCATGAACGCCGTTCTGGTGTCGTGCTCCTGACTCATCGTGGACCCGGGGTGCGACCGGTCGGCGCGGTCGCGTCTCCGTCCTAACTAACTGGCCAGTCAGTCAAAAACGGTTCGGCTCGGCCGGGCCGTGCGAGGGAGTCGCACCCGCCGTCCGGAGTCGGAGATCGGACCGTCCGAGCCGTCGCTGGCTATTTCCCCGCACGCGTCGCCACGTCCGTATGGACACGTACCGGTTCCTGTTCGTCTCGGCCGACTCGGCGCTGATCACGGACCTGGCGTGGCAGGTCCACAGGGAGGGCCACGACGTGAAGTACTACATCGAAGCCGAGCGCGACCGGGAGATCGGCGACGGGTTCGTCCCCAAGACGGACGACTGGCGCGCGGAGGTCGAGTGGGCGGACGTGATCGTCTTCGACGACATCTGGGTGGGCTCGGACGTCGGTACCGGCGCGCTCGCCGAGGAGCTCCGCGAGCAGGGGAACGCCGTCGTCGGGGGGACGCCGAACACCGACCGCCTCGAAGAGGACCGCGGCTACGCGATGGAGGTCCTCGAGGAACACGGCGTCAACACCGTCGAACATCACGTCTTCGACGACTTCGACGCCGGCATCCGGCACGTCGAGGAGAACCCGGCGCCGTACGTCATCAAACCGCTGGGGGAGGTGCAGAACGTCAAGCGCCTCCTGTACGTCGGCAACGAGGACGACGGCAGCGACGTGGTCGACGTCCTTCGGGCGTACAGGAAGGCGTGGGGCCACCGGATGAAGGGCTTCCAGCTCCAGCGAAAAGTCGAGGGCGTCGAGATCGCCATCTGCGGGTTCTTCGACGGCGAGCGGTTCGTCGACCGGGTCAATTTCAATTTCGAGCACAAGAAACTGTTTCCGGGGAACATCGGCCCGTCGACCGGCGAGATGGGAACGTCGATGTTCTGGGCCGGCC